>DNMB01000029.1:2248-5972 GCA_003489485.1 Chitinophagaceae bacterium
TTCAACGTTTTCAGGGAGCGTACTGGCGAAAGCTCAGCGATAGTTTGCACCAGCGCTATGTGACACTCGATGCACAGCGCGGTACGATCTACTCCGAAGATGGTCAGTTCTTGAGCACCTCCATTCCCACCTTTGATATTTATCTCGATCTCTGCGCCGATGGCTTGCGAGAGAAGAAGGGGCGTCGCTTCAGAGAGAACATCGATTCGTTCAGTTATGCCTTATCGACCCTGTTCAACGACCAGACACCCGCTCAATACAAGGCGGCCATTACGGCAGCGTACGAGAAGAAGTCTCGTTACTATCCGCTAAAAAAGAAATTGACGTTTGCCCAGTACAAGGCCTTTCGCGAACTACCGCTGGCTCGGCTTGGCCCCAATCGTAGCGGTGTGATCGTAGAGACCAATAGTAAGCGGCTACTTCCCTATGGTATTTTGGCCGGACGTACCATTGGATTGTCTCGAGAGCATTTGGCAAGCGATGGAAAGATCAGAAAGCAGAATGTGGGGTTGGAGAGAAGCTACGACTCACTGCTCAGTGGAAAAGAAGGTGTACGCTTGGTTCGTTTCATTGCAGGCGGTGCCGCCATTCCCATTGCGGGATCCGAAACGGAGCCAGAGAACGGAAAGGATATCTACACTACCATCGATCTAAAGATGCAGGATATTACAGAAACCGCATTGATGCGGATGATGGTACAAAGCGAGGCATTATATGGTACGGCCATCATTATGGAAACGGCCACCGGAAAGATAAAGGCCATGGCCAATCTTGGTCGTCGTCCCGATGGACACTATTGGGAAGATGATAATTATGCACTGCGAGCCACAGAGCCCGGCTCGACCATTAAGTTGGCCACACTCTTGGCGGTGCTCGAGAAAGGAACCAGTCGCATCGATGATCCGGTAGAGATCGGTAGTGCAGGAAGGGCCATGGTGGGACCCAAGATGGTCATTGATGCAGAGCGTTCGCCCAAACCATTTTTGACAGTAAGAGAATGCTATGCACATAGCTCTAACGTAGGGATGAGTAAGCTCGCCTTAAAGGCGTTTGGAAAAGATCCACAAGAGATCAAGACCTATTTTAAGAAGTTTCATCTCGACAGGCGTTCGGCTATCGATTTGAGTAGCGTTCCCAAGCCCAGTATGGCGCCGCTCAACGAAAAGGGAAGTTCGCTGGGCAATATGCTTTGGATGAGTTTCGGTTATGCCATTCAGGTAAGTCCCTTGCACACGCTTACGTTGTACAACGCAGTGGCCAATGGTGGCAAGATGATGAAGCCCTATCTGGTAAGTCGTATTCAGCAAGGAGGGGCGCTCTATCGCGAAGTAGAGCCTACTGTGTTGGAAGAGCAACTCTGCAAACCCGATGTGATCACTGCTGCCCGCAGTGCCATGGAGGCAGTCGTTACGGAAGGAACTGCACGACGTGCGTTCGAAGGTGTTCCCTTTGCAGTGGCCGGAAAGACCGGTACGGCATTGGTGTCGGATGGTCCTATCAAGTATGGTGATAGGGTATACCAGGCCTCATTCGTCGGATACTTTCCGGCTGATCGTCCTCAGTACACCTGTATTGTGGTAGTGCGAACCAAGCCCTTCGCTGCTTCGCACTATGGCGGTACGGTGGCAGCGCCGGTGTTTCGCGAGATCGCTACCAAGGTGTATGCCATGTACGTAGACAGAAAGGATCCTTCGCAATTCGTTAAAAAAAGTGACAGTACCATTTTCTTTTATGCTGGGTACGGACAAGATCTGCGCAAGGTCTTTCAGACACTGCAGTTGTCCTATGCCGATTCGATGCAACAGCAACTGTGGGTAAAGGCTTACAACAAAGATGGCAAGGCGGTGCTTAAGGCACAGCCGCTTCGCGAAAAGGTCATGCCCAACGTAAAGGGAATGGGTTTGAAGGATGCGCTGTACTTGCTCGAGAACATGGGAGTAAAGGTGCAGGTCAAAGGAAGAGGACGAATCGTGTCGCAATCGGTAGCACCGGGAACGGCACTGGATCGTCCGTTGCAAATCGTACTTGAATTGAGTTAATAAAATAAAAGCGTCAGTGAAGCTGAGCGAATTGTTATACGGGGTATCGGTTGTATCGGTGAGTGGTTCTACTGCTGTGGAGCCGGTCAACATCACCACCGACTCCCGTCAGGTAAGAGAGGGCTCACTTTTCATTGCGGTACGTGGTACTCGTTTCGATGGGCATACATTCATCGAGCAAGCGCTGCAACAGGGGGCCATAGCGATCGTCGCTGAAACCCTGCCTACCGATCTTGCTACCAACAAGACCTATGTGCAGGTGGCCAACGCAACTCTTGCCTCCGCACTGATCGCGTCTCATTTTTATGGTGATGCCTCTAGCCGTTTGCGGGTCGTTGGGGTAACGGGTACCAATGGCAAGACCACCATTGCCACCCTGCTCTATAAATTGTTCAGCAGTCTGGGTCATACCTGCGGGTTGATCAGTACGGTCGAAAACCGTATTGGCGACCGATCGATCCCTTCCACACATACTACTCCCGATCCTATACAACTACAGCAGTTGCTACAACAGATGGAGCAAGCAGGTTGTACCCATGTTTTTATGGAGGTCAGTTCGCATGCCATCCACCAGCATCGAATTGCCGGTATTCAATTTGCCGGGGGCATCTTTAGCAATATCACGCACGATCATCTCGATTATCATAAAACCTTCGATGAGTATATCCGGGTCAAAAAATCATTTTTCGATGTGCTGCCTGCAACGGCCTTTGCGCTGAGCAACGCCGATGACAAACGCGGCGCCGTCATGCTGCAAAACTGTAAGGCTCGTCATCTCTTTTACGCATTGCGTACCCTGGCCGATTACAAAGGCAGACTCCTTGATAATGGATTAGAGGGATTGCAATTAAGCATTGATGAGGTAGAGGTGCATTTTCGGTTGATCGGCACTTTCAATGCCTATAATCTGTTGGCGGTGTATGGAGCAGCTTGCGCGATGGGGCTCGAAAAGATCGAAGTGCTGACCCAACTCAGTCAACTGCAAGGAGCGCCGGGTCGGTTCGAATGCATCGTATCTCCCAATGAGCAATTGTTGGCGGTAGTAGATTATGCGCATACGCCCGATGCGTTGCTCAATGTACTCACCACGCTCAAGCAATTGCGTAAGCCCGAACAAAAACTCACGACCGTTACAGGTTGCGGGGGCGATCGGGATCGCACCAAGCGTCCGCTGATGGCAGCAGCGGTGGCTGCACATAGCGACCGCTTCATTTTTACCAGCGATAATCCCCGTTCCGAAGATCCTGCGAGTATCATCAAGGATATGGAGGCGGGGCTATCTGCGGCAGATCTTAAAAAGTACATCCCGATCATAGATCGTGAGGCCGCTATTAAAACGGCCATCACCTTATCGGCGCCCCATGATATTATTCTGGTGGCCGGCAAAGGGCACGAGACCTATCAGGATGTAAAAGGAGTGAAAGAATATTTTGACGATCGCGAGACAGTTCGCAAATGGTTTGCAACGCTCGATAAATAAAAGGAACTATGTTATATCATTTTTTTGACTGGCTGAACGAGGAGGGAATTCGCTTTCCGGGAAGCCGTGTCTTTGATTATATCACGTTCCGTACACTGATGGCCATACTGCTTTCGCTTTTCATTACGCTGGTCTATGGAAAGAAGCTCATCACGTTCTTGCAAAAAAGACAAATAGGAGAAAGTATCCGCGAAGAGGGACTCGC
>DNMB01000011.1:0-1854 GCA_003489485.1 Chitinophagaceae bacterium
GGCGGTCGATATGCGACTGACCCTTAAAAAAGGGATCAACCAGTGTGTGCTGGTCAACGACAGTTATAGCAGCGATGTAAGTTCTTTGACGATTGCTCTCGATTTTTTGATGCAGCAAGGGGGCGCTCTTTCTAAAACGGTCATTCTATCTGATTTTTTGCAGCAGGCACACTCCGATGAGGTTTTATATGGACAGGTCATGGAGTGGTTACAAAAAAGAGAGATCGGTCGAGTGATTGCCATCGGTCCGCGTATTGAAAAAGCATTCAACGCTGCTTCTACAGACAGCAAGTGGATACTTGAGACCTATGTTTCTACCGAGGCATTCTTACAAACGGCCCCTCAGCATCGTTTTAGCAAAGAAGCGATCCTCATAAAGGGAGCAAGGGCCTTTGCCTTTGAGCGAATCGTGCAGGCGTTAGAACAACAATTACACGAGACTCGTCTTGAGATCGATCTGGCGGCGCTCTTGCATAATTTGCACCAATACCAGCATCGACTTAGTCCCACTACCCGAATTATGGCCATGGTCAAGGCTTTTGCCTATGGAAGTGGAGCCACTGAGGTAGCCTCACTGTTGCAGTTTCATAAAGTAGATTATCTGGGCGTGGCCTATGCAGACGAAGGGGTCGCTCTGCGAAGGGCCGGAATAACGATCCCGATCATGGTGATGAATCCGGAAGAGAGCGCCTTCGAACTTCTCATCGCAAATCGTCTTGAACCGGTCATGTATTCGTTCGAGCTGCTCGCCAAGTTCGATAGTTGGTTACAAAAAGAAGTGATCAGCGGCTATCCTATTCATGTAGAGGTCGACACCGGCTTGCACCGACTGGGTGTGGAGGCAGAGCAAGCGGAAAAATTGATCGATCAACTTATAAAGACTAGCTCTTTTACGATTCAAACTGTTTTTTCTCATCTGGCCGCCAGCGAAGATCCACTACAAGACAGCTTTACCCGTTTGCAGTACGACCGCTTTATGCAGACGGCAGCATTGCTCGAAAGTAAATTGGGATATAAGATTATCAAGCATATTGCTAACTCGGCGGCTGCCATACGCCACCCCGAGCTAGAGCTCGATATGGTTCGTCTTGGTATTGGGCTTTACGGAGTAGAGATGGCCCCGGGTCTCTCATTACTTCCGGTGGCTACGTTGCGTTCGGCCATTGCACAGCTTAGAACACTGCCTGCCGGTGAGACCATCAGCTACAATCGTCGCACGACGCTTACGAGACCCTCTGTGATTGCCACTGTTCGGCTTGGGTATGCCGATGGTTATCCGCGTGCCTTGGGTAATGGAGTAGGAAGGGTAATGATCAAAGGACAACGTGTTCCCATTGTGGGGACCATCTGTATGGATATGTTCATGATCGATGTGACCGATGTAAACGAGGTGAGCGTTGGCGATGAAGTGATCTTATTCGGAGGTTCACTGTCGGTACAAGAAGTAGCCGGTTGGGCAGCCACGATTCCCTATGAGATCTTGACGGGCATTTCTACGAGGGTAAAGCGCGTTTATTTCGAGCAGTAGATGCGGTTTCGTTACATCATCTCGGTGGTATCCGATACCGTACGATTAGTGACGCCGGTGGCTCCGGGCGCATCGTCGGATCTTTCCAATAACCTTTTTTGAAAGAGCAGCAGCGTAATTACGCCAACCGAGATGGCGGCGTCGGCTATATTGAATATCGGGCTAAAAAATTCAAAGGGCTGTCCGCCAAAAACAGGTATCCACTCGGGGAGCACTCCGCTGATGATCGGAAAGTAAAGCATGTCTACCACGCTGCCGTGCATGAACGAACCATAGCCTTTACCCGACAGTTCCGCTACACCCAAATAGCCCACGTACTCATTGAG
>DNMB01000011.1:2230-4561 GCA_003489485.1 Chitinophagaceae bacterium
ATCAAGTTCCCCGCCGCACCGGCATAGATGAGTCCTGCGCAGATCAAAAATCCCTTGCTGTATTTTTCTCTGATAAATTTTAAAAGGTACCAGGTGCCTCCCACTACAGCGGCCAATCGAAACAAGGTAAGAATGACCTTGCCCGTCTCATTGCCCCATTGCCAGCCCCACGCCATTCCTGAGTTCTCGATAAAGTGAATACGAAACCAGTCGAACCCAAATACTCTTACTACCTCTCCGGTGGGGTAGGTGGTCTTGATCCAGATCTTTAGGGCCTGGTCGGCGAGCAACACAAAGAGGATGAGAAAAAAAAGTTGCGATTTTTTCATATGCTATTAGATCTTACCTACCATTTTTTCAGGACGAACCCATTCATCAAATTGCTCGGGGGTTACATACCCTAATTTCACGGCCATTTCTTTGAGCGTGGTGCCTTGCTTATGGGCCTTTTGTGCGATCTCGGCCGCTTTGTAATATCCGATCTTGGTATTGAGTGCCGTGACCAGCATCAAAGAATTATCTACATGTTTCTTGATGTTGGCTTCGATGGGTTCAATACCCATTGCGCATTTATCGTTGAAAGATACACAGCCATCTCCGATCAGTCGGGCACTGTGCAAGAAGTTATAGATCATGACCGGTTTAAAAACGTTCAGTTCAAAATGGCCGGAGGCGCCTCCAATATTAATGGCCACATCGTTGCCTAGTACCTGTGCAGCGATCATGGTCAACGCTTCGCACTGTGTGGGATTTACCTTACCGGGCATAATCGAAGAGCCGGGCTCGTTATCGGGAATAAAAATTTCTCCAATTCCACTGCGCGGACCCGACGACAACATGCGAATGTCGTTGGCGATCTTCATTAAACTGACCGCTACTGTTTTGAGGGCCCCATGCGCTTCTACGATCGCATCGTGCGCTGCCAGCGCCTCGAACTTATTTGGTGCCGTTACAAAAGGCAGACCGGTAAGACGGGCAATATGTTTGGCAACATTCTTGTCGTAGCCCTGTGGCGTATTGATTCCGGTCCCTACGGCCGTGCCGCCGAGCGCCAGCTCCTTAAGATGGGCCAATGAATTTTTTATTGCTCTGATGCCGTGATCGAGCTGTGCCACATAGCCGCTGAACTCTTGCCCCAGCGTAAGAGGAGTGGCATCCATAAAATGCGTTCTGCCGATCTTGACCACCTTGTTAAAGGCTTTACTTTTTTTCGCAAGGGTATTTCGCAGCTTGGTGATGCCCGGCAGCGTCGTTTCTACCAAGATCGTATAGGCTGCAATATGCATTGCTGTTGGAAAGGTATCGTTCGACGATTGCGATTTGTTGACATCGTCGTTAGGGTGCAAGAACTTTTCTTTATCGGTAAGTTTTCCGCCTTTCAGTACATGACCTCTGTAAGCGATCACCTCGTTTACGTTCATGTTGCTTTGGGTGCCGCTACCGGTTTGCCATACCACCAGTGGAAAGCTCTCATCGAGTTGTCCTTTTAAGATCTCATCACAGACGCGCCCGATCAGACTGGCTTTGGTGGCAGGTAACACACCGGCCTCCTTATTGGTAAGGGCCGCGGCTTTTTTCAGATAGGCAAAGGCCCGGATAATTTCTTTTGGCATCCGGTTTATGTCTTGAGCGATCTTGAAGTTGTCGATGCTACGCTGCGTTTGTGCGCCATAATATGCGCTCAGGGGAACCTTAACTTCGCCCATCGTGTCTTTTTCTATTCTGTATTCCATGGTATAAAATAGTTGAACGATTCGAGACTGTACGTTACTGAAAATTGGGTTTTCTCTTTTCTAAAAATGCGTTGACTCCTTCTTTCATTTCAGCCGTGCCGAAGCACTCTCCAAACAGCCGAACCTCTTCTTGATATCCATCCACTCCTTTTTCGAACGAGGCATTTACGGCTGCGATTACCCGGGCCACTGCACCCGGGCCTTTGCTCGCAATTGTGGCCAGGAGCTGCACTGTTTTATCGATCAACTCCTCGATAGTGCATACGTGATTGACCAATCCCCATTGAAGGGCTTCTTCAGCAGAGAGCATATTGCCGCTCATCATCAACTCCAGTGCCTTTCCTTTGCCCACAAGTTGGGTCAGACGCTGTGTGCCGCCATATCCGGGAATGAGGCCGAGGTTTACTTCGGGTTGGCCAAAGCGGGCTTGTTCGGAAGCTATTCTGATATGACAGGCCATGGCAAGCTCACAGCCTCCGCCCAGTGCAAACCCATTGACCGCAGCAATGAAAGGTTTAGCGTTTTTCTCTATTCTGTCTAAAATAAGCTGCCCTCTTCTTGCCAGCGCTTTGGCCTCTTGCTGATCGAGCGCCGTAAA
>DNMB01000139.1 GCA_003489485.1 Chitinophagaceae bacterium
TTTATGATGCTTGGCTATTGCATGTATTTTACGGCCCTGATCAGATCGAATGCCAACCCTGGTATCGATATGAACAACGTGGACAATCCCATCAACCTGGTGTATTATCTGAGCCGCGAACAGTATGGCAGTGCTCCCCTGGTATACGGCCCTCATTTTGCAGCCGACCCCTCAAAAGATCTGGTACCGGGCGAACCTTTCATTGAAAGCGAAATGAAGTATGTGAAAGCGGCCGATCGCTACCTTCCCATTGGCAGGTCTAAGGAATATAATTTTAGCAGCGAGGTCAAACAACTTTTTCCGCGCGTCTGGGATTCGAGCGACGATCAATACCACGCACAATTTTATGCGGAGTGGCTGGGGCTGGGACAAGACCGTGAAAATGGCAGCTATGAACCCCCTTCGTACGGAGATAACATCAATTGGTTCTTTAGCTACCAGATGAGCCTGATGTACTGGCGCTACTTTATGTGGAACTTTTCTGGCAAGCAAAACGATGTGCAGGGAATGGGCAACAAAAGAGATGGCAACTGGGTGACCGGTATCAACTATCTCGATAATGCGCGGCTGGGAGACCAATCAAAATTGCCGCAGAGCATACGCCAAAACGGTGCCACCAACTATTTCTTCTTGTTACCGTTTCTGCTAGGAATAATCGGTTGCGTGTATCAGTATCTGCAAAATAGAAAGGACTGGATCATCAGCTTTTTACTCTTCTTCTTTACCGGCATTGCCGTTGTATTGTATCTGAACCAGCCGGGTAACCAGCCACGTGAACGAGACTATGCCTACGTGGGCTCCTTCTACGCCTTTGCCCTGTGGATCGGACTGGCCCTGATTGCCTTTGTTCAGATCGCATCCAAAAAATTATCACAGACCCGCTATCGTGATTTTCTTTTCTATACGCCGGGGTTGGCTTTTCTGGTAACCTTTATGAGTTGCTTTCCCGGAAGCGGCGAAGGAGCGATGATCAATGCGCTGGCGGCCGCTGCGATGGCAGCAGTGCTGGGTGCAGGATTCAGTTGGCTGCTGGGCTTAGTTACCGGCAACGGCAAAAACTACAACATACTCGTTACGCTTACCACGCTTTGCTGTCTGGCTGTTCCGGCCCTGATGGCCAACCAAAACTGGGACGATCACGATCGCAGTAACAAAACCACTGCTCCTGACCTGGCCAGAAACTATCTGGAGAGTTGTGCGCCCAATGCCATACTATTTTCTTTCGGAGATAACGACACCTATCCGCTATGGTATGCACAAGAAGTAGAAGGTATTCGTACCGACATACGCGTTGTCAATAATAGCTTACTGGGCATTGACTGGTACATCAATCAACTTCGGTATAAGATAAACGATGCCGACTCCATCAACATGATCTGGGGTCCGGAGAAAGTACAAGGCAATACCCGCAACTATGTGCTCTATAATCCTGTTGCCGGTATAGACCAAGAGGCATTCTACGACCTCTACGATGTAATGAAGAACTATGTGGGCAGCGACGACCCCTCTCGCATGGACAATACCAGAGGTGAGCCGCTCAACATGATTCCGGTAAGCCGCGTGGTCGTGCCTGTAGACAGAGCCACTGTATTGCAAAACGGAACGGCTAATACCGAAGACAGCATCTTAAGCGAATTTGCTTTTGAACTCCCCAAAAGAGCGCTGCTCAAAAACGATCTGATCATTTTGAACATCATCGCTGCCAACCAATGGAAGCGTCCCATTTATTTTACCTCTCCCTTCGGAGAGTTGGGCTTTGGACCTTTCTTGCGCAAAGAGGGACTGGCCTATCGGCTGGTACCGGTCGTGCCGCAGTATACGCAAATGAAATGGGTAGCCGATCAATCCATGCGAGCCAATGGTCTGGGAGGCACTCCTATTCGCGACAATAATCTGGCGGTGATCTATACCAACCTCAACGAAAAATATCGCTTTGGCGGCGCCGATAAAAAAGGCATGTACTTTGATGAAGAGAATCGACGTCACCTGCTCAATATTCGAGAGATCTTTGCGGAGGCTGCAGGCAATCTGGCGGATGCCGGTAAAACCAGCGAAGCAAAAGCGTTGATCGAAAAAGCAGAAAAAGGAATTGACCCCGGCAATCTCCCCTATGCGATGGTCAGTCGTTTTAACAGCCATAACCAGACCGGTTTGATCTATCTGGAAGCTTGCTATAAGGCCGGAATGAAAGATCTGGCCCAAAAAATTAAGCAAGCCATTCGCAAAGACCTCGAGCAACAAGAATCTTATTTCAATTACATCCGTGCCCAGCACCCCGATTTCTACGGAGGATTTGAAGGAACGGAGGCTCCCATCAATGAACGTCTGATGCGCGTGCTCAGTGAGATCGAAGCAAAATACGAACAGGCTGCCCCTGCGCAGAATAAATAAATAATTGGCATGGACCTGACCTTTAATCAAAACGAAGATCATCTACGCAGTCTGGTAAGCCAGATAGAGCAACGGGCTGCCATCGTTCGTTTGGGAGGCGGAAAAAAAGCCATTGAAAAACAGAAGGCCAAGAACAAAAAAACTGCAAGGGAGCGAATTGAATACCTCATCGACAAAGACTCTCCTTTTATTGAATTAGGGCTGTTTGCCGGATACGAACTCTACGAAGAACAAGGTGGCTGCCCCGCAGGCGGCACGGTGGCAGGAATGGGCTACATCAGCGGCAGACAAGCCATTATTGTAGCCAACGATCAAACTGTAAAAGCCGGTGCCTGGTTTCCTATTACAGGAAAAAAGAATCTTCGGCTGCAAGAGATCGCCATGGAAAACCGGCTGCCGATCATTTACCTGGTAGACAGTGCGGGCGTGTTCTTGCCTATGCAAGACCAGATCTTTGCCGATAAAGAACATTTTGGAAGGGTATTTCGCAACAATGCGAAAATGAGCAGCATGGGCATAACCCAGATCGCAGCGGTAATGGGTGCCTGCGTAGCGGGCGGTGCTTATCTCCCCATTATGAGCGACGAAATGCTAATGGTAGAAGAGAGCGGATCCGTTTTTTTGGCCGGCTCTTACCTTGTAAAAGCCGCCATTGGAGAAGACATCGACAACGAAAGTTTGGGAGGGGCCCGCATGCATGCTCAGATCAGCGGCACCGCCGATTATACTTTTACTACAGAAGAGGCCTGTCTGGACCATATTAAAAAAACGATGTCACTACTAGCCAAACCCAAGATGGCTGGTTTTGACAGAATCAAGCCCGTTGCGCCGGCCCGCCCTTTAGAAGACCTCTACGGTCTCTTTCCAAAAGACGGAAAACCCTACGACGTACAAGAGATAATAGATTGCATTGTGGATGCAGGCAGTTTTTCTCCCTTTAAACATGCCTACGGCAAGACCATCGTATGCGGGTATGCACGTATAGAGGGATGGGCCGTAGGTATCGTAGCCAATCAGCGAAAGATCGTTAAAAGCGGCAAAGGAGAGATGCAGATGGGAGGGGTTATTTATAACGATAGCGCAGACAAGGCCGCACGATTTATTTTGAACTGCAATCAAAAGAAGGTTCCCCTACTGTTCTTGCAAGATGTGACCGGCTTTATGGTCGGTAGCAGAAGCGAACAAGCGGGAATTATAAAAGACGGCGCCAAACTGGTCAATGCCGTATCGAATTCTGTGGTACCCAAGATCACGATCATTATGGGTAATTCGTTCGGGGCGGGCAATTATGCCATGTGCGGAAAAGCGTACGACCCTCGTTTCATTTATGCCTGGCCTACTGCCAAGATCGCTGTAATGGGAGGAGAGGCCGCTGCCAAAACACTGCTACAAATAGAGGTCGCTTCACTCAAGTCGCAAGGAAAGACGATCGATGCACAAACCGAAGAATCGCTACTAAGCGAAATAAAAGGCCGCTACGAAAAACAAACCTCACCCTACTATGCCGCAGCCAGACTTTGGGTAGATGAGATCATCGATCCCGTAAAGACAAGGTTGGTGGTAGCAGAGGGTATTGCAGCAGCCAACCTGAATCCCGATATCGATACATTGCAAACAGGCGTCTTTCAAGTGTAGCCCACCCCTGCCATGGCACAACCAGTCACCATTTACACAGACGGAGCCGCCAAGGGAAATCCCGGACCGGGCGGATACGGAGCCATCTTAATGAGCGGTGAGCATCAACTTGAACTATCGCAAGGGTACCGCCTTACCACCAACAACCGAATGGAATTAATGGCCGTGATCGCTGCCTTGCAGGCACTCAAGAAAGATAATCTGCAGGTACAGATCTACTCCGACAGCCAATACGTGGTCAAAGCGGTCAAGGAGGGCTGGTTAAAAAAATGGATGGCCACCAACTTTAGAGGAGGCAAGAAGAATGCAGACCTTTGGCGTGAATTTCATGCACTCAGCCAGCAGCACCAACTTCGCTTTCACTGGGTAAAAGGACACGCGGACAATGAATACAATAACAGATGCGATCAACTGGCCACCGAAGCGGCGGCAGGTAAGAAACTAAAGATCGATACGGGATACGAAGAAAGCCTTACTTAGCGGGCCAGCACCAACGATGCCTTTCTGCGTTCAACATAATTGAACAAAAACAGAATAACGGGCAAGAATACAAAAGTTCCCAGCAAAGAATTACGATAAAACGGAAGACCTGCTGTGTAGCAGGTGATCAGCCCACCCATAGACCTTGCATAGATCGTCTCGGCAGCAGAAAGCCAAACCATAAAGTTAGAGAGCAAGAAAAAGAAAGTGGGTGCAGATAGTGCGCCCAGCGTAAGAGCCTGATAGCTTCTGCCTCTGAAAAGAGCCCCCAACAAGGTTGCGCTCAGCAATAACAAATAGTTTTTCCATTGCCCGCCATAGATACCGGGATACTCAAAAACACCTTGCTGATAAAGCAGCTGGATGAACAGGTCGCTGAGCAATAAAGAAAGAAGGGGCAAAACGAATAATCCTTCTTTTTTACTGAAGACATACCCTGAGAAAAGCGCAATGGCCAGTACAGGAGAAAAGCCCGAAAAAGCGATCTCGGGTCCAAAAAAGAATTTACAGGCCGTGGTAAGGGCCACCAGTATGAGGGTAAAGAAACTGAGTTTTAATGCGCTGTTCATGGTTAGGATTTATAGAGAGTCAGTCAACAAAAATAATCCAATTGTGCCAATTCGGATAGTGAATTATCAACGTGTGTGGATACCACCGGAGGCCCTGAATAAAAGGGCATCACTCAACGCCTTGACGAATGCAGTTTGCCCTGACCCGAGCAAGGCAGCGGGTTGTCCCTGTTTAAGCGTAATGGTTCTGCCACCCGCCTCTACCTCTACGGTTCCCCTCATGCAAAGGAGCAGCACCGGTGTGGTTGTCTGCACCCGGTGAGTCGATCCGGACAGCAGTGACAATTGCCCCAATCTGAAATCATCCACAGGTGTCTCAAACCATCCCTCTTCTTGCAAAGGGAGCAATACGCGAGGAACGATGGGCGCAAAGTGAACGTGCTTCATCAATTCTGCTACATCGACATGCTTATTGGTAAGTCCTCCTCTTAAGACATTATCGGAGTTGGCCATTATCTCTACGTTCTGCCCCTCGAGGTACGCATGCGGCACACCGGCATCTTGAAAGATCGCCTCTCCGGGGTGTAACTGCACCAGATTAAAAAGATAAACTGAGAAGATCCCTCTGTCGATGTGACCCCCTTGTGAAAAACCCAGTGCGGCACGGGCAGCCCAAAAATCGGGATCGTTTCGCTTAAGTACGTTTTGTTGATACAACGGCAAGACAGAATCGATGTGTGAGCGAAGATGCTGATCAACCTCATGCTGGGGCATCTCCATAACCCTGCGATAAAGGCCTTCATACCCACCCTGCTCAAATACGGGCAGTAAAAAGCGTAAAGCAGCTATCTGGTGAAGTGTGGCGGTCAAAGCATCGCGATCTTTAAACCCATGTAATAACCAGAAGTCGCTAAGCGCTACCATCAACTCGGGTTTATGGTTGGCATCCTTGTAATTTCTCTGTGGGGAATCCAGTGGAACACCCAGCTGATTCTCCCTTTCAAATTCATATACTGCGGCTGCCTTGGTAGGATGTACCTGAATGGAAAGCATGGACCTTACATCTAGTACTTTTAGCAAGAAAGAAAGCTCCCCGGCCAACCGATCTAGTGGCAACCACTGCCCTTCACTGGTCTGAACCTGGGCCATTCCCTGCGGGTGTACCCCCATCCAGTATTCCGCGAAGGGCTTTTGCTCGCTATTACTCACCGAGAGCAGCTCCGCAATAAAATGAGGGCCTCCCCAATCATATTGTTTTATTACACCCCGTAGCGGCAATATTGCATCCATTCGTTCGATCGTTTATACTTGGTTAAAGATACAGCATGAACAAGCATCTTGCGCTGGGCAGTGCCGGCGAGCAGTTGGCGGCCCAATGGCTGCAACAAAAAGGCTACACCATTTTGCAACAGAATTTCAGATGGGGCAAAACAGAGATCGACATCGTGGCCACTAAGGGAGAATGGTTGCATATCGTAGAGGTCAAAACAAGCAGCACCGATAAATGGGGTACCCCAGAGATGAGGGTCGATCAAAAAAAAATGAGGGTGCTACAGCGAGCCGCAAATTTTTTACTGCGGTCAACGGGCAGACAGTGGATACAGTACGATGTAATAGCCATCACCTGGAAAAGGGGCCAAGCACCCCAAATAGAACTGATCGAAGACTTGAGCTGTAAGTAAGGTCAGTCGGCAAGACGCTGCATCAATTTTTCGACCATCGAAAAAGTGGCAGGGCAACATTCTACGTTTTGCTTATGAACATGTGCGTATTCACCAAAGCGCTTTCCCAAATGAGGGAACCCCGCACAATCGGCCGGCCTGATGGCATAAATGCTACACTTGTTGCTGCGCAGGTCCAAAAACTGACA
>DNMB01000173.1 GCA_003489485.1 Chitinophagaceae bacterium
ATTAATCGCGCCATCAACGAAACATTGAGTCGTACCATTATGACCTCGCTCACCGTATTCCTGACCATCTTGATCTTGTTCTTGGTAGGTGGTGAGGTGACCCGCGGATTCGCCTTTGCGATGTTGATCGGTGTATTGACAGGTGTATACTCCTCGATCTTTGTGGCCGCCCCTATTCTGGTAGACTTGGAGGGTAAAAAAACAAAAAAGCAAAAAAGCTGATGATCGATCAGCTAACAAAAAAACCCGCTTGAACAACAAGCGGGTTTTTTTATGCGAAATCTTTAACTGAACTATACGGCAAAGCTGGTACCGCAGCCGCATGTTTTGCTGGCATTGGGGTTTTGAAAGGTAAAGCCCCTATTATCGAGTCCGTCGTGCCAATCGATCTCCATTCCCACCAGATAGATCTCGTGGGCCTTTTCCATGATGCAGGGTATGTCTTCTACCTCGAATAGCTGGTCGCGATCGGTGGGCATATCAAAACCCAACACATAGGTCATGCCGGAACAACCTCCTCCTTTTACGCCGACACGCAGTCGCTGCTTCGAATCAAAGTCGGGTGCATCCATCAGCTTTTTTATGGCCTTGATGGCACCGGGGGTCAGGGTAACGGGCAATGTATTTGTTATTTCCATACTGCAAAATTATAAAAACCTGTGATTTCGCTATACTTTTACATTAATAAGCCCCTTTTAACATGAACACCGACAGTACAACCCTTCTTTTGCTTGCGCTGTTAGGCCTGACCATATTGGGGCTGATCTATGGCTTTTTTAAAAGCAGACCCCCTGCCCCGCCAGCAGGCAACAGATCGTTCGATACCCTTCCGCTTCGTTTGCAAGCCTACGAAAGACTGGTACTGCTTACAGAACGGATCGCCCTTCCTAATTTGATCAGCAGGGTCAATAATCCTTCGGCCTCTTTGGCAGAGATGAAAGTACTGCTTACCGAGACCATCAAACAAGAATTCGAGTATAATAGCACCCAACAACTTTACGTGAGTGCCACCGCCTGGGAAGCCGTTCGCAATCTCAAAGAACAAAACATATTGCTCATTAACCAGGTAGCGACGTCTTTGGGGGCAATGGCCAACGGAGCGACACTCAATAAAAAACTGCTCGAAATTTTGCTCTCGCAGCAGCAAGAGCCGCTACACGACATTGTGACGAAAGTATTGAACCAAGAGGCCAAGCGGCTGATGAGTTGAATCTAATTTGCACCCCATGAACGAACAAGAACGCCAAACCGACTCGTCGATACCGATAAAGAAGCTTTATACTGAGCAAGACCTTCCCACTACCCCACCGGAAGCACCCGGAGAATTTCCCTTTACTCGTGGCGTACAAGCAGACATGTACCGCGGAAAACTTTGGACGATGCGACAGTATGCCGGTTTTTCTACGGCCGCAGAGAGCAATAAGCGCTATCACTACCTTCTCTCGCAAGGCGTAAGTGGATTGAGCGTGGCATTCGATCTACCCACCCAGATAGGATACGACAGTGACCACGATCTATCCGACGGAGAAGTAGGAAAAGTGGGTGTAGCCATCGATTCGATAGAAGACATGCAGGTATTATTCGATGGCATCCGTCTCGATGAGGTCAGCACTTCGATGACCATCAATGCGACCGGATTTATTTTGCTAGGCCTCTATGCAGCCGTAGCCAAACAACAAGGAGCCGACCTAAAAAAGATCAACGGAACCATCCAAAATGATATCCTGAAAGAGTACGCAGCGCGTGGCACCTATATTTATCCACCCAAGCCGTCGATGCGTATCATCACCGATCTTTTTGAGTGGTGCAGCCATGAAGTACCCAAATGGAATACCATATCCATATCGGGCTACCATATTCGAGAAGCAGGCAGCACGGCCGTGCAAGAGATCGCCTTTACCTTGAGCAATGGAAAAGCATATGTACAGGCCGCCTTGGAAAAAGGACTTGATATAAATGTATTTGGCAGAAGACTCTCTTTTTTCTTCAATGCGCACAATAACCTTTTCGAAGAAGTGGCCAAGTTTAGGGCCGCTCGCCGCATGTGGGCGAAGATCATGAAAGAGCTGGGAGCGACCGACCCCAAAGCGATGATGCTTCGCTTTCATGCCCAGACCGGTGGCAGCACCCTCACGGCTCAGCAGCCGCTCAACAATATTGCCAGGGTGACTGTACAAACCCTGGCCGCTGTACTGGGCGGTACGCAATCGCTGCATACCAATGGCTACGACGAAGCCCTGAGCTTACCCACCGAAGAAGCGGCAGCCATTGCCCTTCGCACGCAACAGATCGTTGCCTTTGAAAGCGGTGTAGCCGACACGGTCGACCCACTGGCCGGATCTTATTTTGTGGAATCGTTGACCGATTCGATAGAAAAGGAAGCCTGGAAACTTATTCAAACCATCGATAGCATGGGCGGCAGCGTAGCGGCCATCGAAAAGGGATTCATGCAAGAGGAGATCGCTAGCAGTGCCTATGCCTTTCAGCAACAAACGGAACAAGGAAAGAAAATCATTGTCGGGGTCAATACCTTCCAAACAGAAGAAAAGAATCGTATTCCCATCCTACGGGTCGATGACAGCATCCGCAAGGCGCAGTGCGAAAAATTAAGACAACTCAGAAATTCCCGCGATAATGATTTGTGCAAGACGCTGCTGGGCACCCTGCGACAACACGCCGTGGATGGAACCAACATCATGCCCGTGGTAGTACAAGCCATAGAGGCCAACTGCACACTGGGAGAAATAGCCGATACCTTACGGAGCGTATTCGGTGAATATCGCCAGTAAATAAGTTCCCTATTTTTTTTGAGTAGAAGCGGTCCACGTATCCTTTAAGCCCACGGTGCGGTTAAATACCGGACGTCCGCTCTGGCTATCTCGATCCAAAACAAAATAGCCCTTTCGGATAAACTGAAAACGATCCGTCAATGCGGCTTCGGACAAGGCCGGCTCGGCATACACGGTAGAAAGCGTAGTAAGGGATTGAGGATTTAGAAACTCCATAAAGTCAGCCGACTCATCGGTAGGGTCCTCTACGCTAAAGAGACGATCATACAATCTTACCTCCACAGGCAATGCGTGCGAAGCACTGACCCAATGCAAGGTGCCCTTTACGTTCACCCCACTGGTGTCGGAGCCGCTCTTACTGTTGGGCAGATAACTACAACGGATCTCTTGTACGACCCCGTCAGCATCCTTTACCACTTCGTCGCAACGAATGATGTAGGCACTTTTTAACCGAACCATTTGCCCCGGAGCCAAACGAAAGTACTTTTTAGGAGGTTGCTCCATAAAATCATCACGCTCGATGTATAGGGTGTTACTAAAGGGGATCTGTCTGTTGCCGGTAGTGGGATCTTCGGGATTGTTTTCGCTAGAGAGCCACTCCTCGCCACTATAGTTGGTAAGGACCAATTTGACTGGATCAAAGACCACCATGCGGCGAAGGGCAATTTGATTGAGATGCTCACGAACACAGAACTCGAGCAGGCCTACATCGACCATGTTATCGCGCTTGGCAATGCCGATACGTTCACAAAAATCGCGGATGCTACGGGGCGTGTACCCTCTTCTTCGAAGGCCACTGATCGTAGGCATGCGGGGATCGTCCCAACCGCTCACCTTCTTTTCATTGACGAGTTGGAGCAGCTTTCTTTTACTGGTAACGGTATAGTTGATATTTCTTCTGGCAAATTCGTATTGATGAGAAGGATAAATGCCCAGGTTCGCGATGAGCCAATCGTAGAGCTCACGATGGGGCACGAACTCCATGGTACAGATAGAATGCGTGACCTCTTCTAGCGCATCACTTTGCCCATGCGCAAAATCGTACATAGGATAGATACACCACTTGTTGCCGGTGCGGTGATGATGCGCATGCTTTATGCGATACAGGATCGGGTCGCGCATCAGCATATTGATATGCGTCATATCGATGCGCGCACGCAACGTGCGGGCCCCGTCGGGATATTCTCCGTTACGCATACGGGTAAAGAGGTCGAGATTCTCTTCGATGGTCCGGTTGCGAAAAGGACTATCGGTTCCGGGCGTGGTGGGCGTTCCTTTTTGCGACGCGATCTGTTCGGGCGTGCTGTCATCCACATAGGCCAATCCCTTCTGAATAAGTTGAACGGCGAAAGCATACAGCTGATCGAAATAATCGCTTGCATAGCGCTCGTTCTTCCATTCAAATCCCAGCCAGCGCACGTCTTCTTTGATACTATCTACATATTCCGTCTCTTCTGTGGCAGGATTGGTATCGTCGAAGCGCAAATTGGTATAGCCCGGAAACTTTTGCGTAAGACCAAAGTTCAAACAAATACTAGAGGCATGCCCAATATGCAAATAGCCATTGGGCTCGGGAGGAAAGCGAGTAACGATAGATTCGTGCTTGCCCGATCGCAGATCGGCCTCTATGATCTCTTCTATAAAATTCAAACTTCTCTCTTCGGACATACCTATTAAAAATGGTCACGAAGATAAATCAATTACGGCAAGCGACAGCGACTGCGGATCAGGTCTTGACAAGCTGGATAAGCGTTCGCCAAACGGGCAGCGCTTGCCATTTCAAAGTCGGCAAAATCAAACCCGGGCGAAACGGTGCAACCCACGAACGAGTAGGCTGCACCCGCTGCAGGTTCACTGGCAAACCAGGTGCCGGCCGGCACTACCAACTGATAATGCGTATCACTTTCATTGGTTGCCCCCAACGTATGCCGTTGGTAGCGCCCCTCGCTATCGAGACAATGGATCCATAAAGGATCTCCCTTATAAAAATGCCAGCACTCATCACTTTTAATGCGATGAAAGGCAGAAAAATCTCCGGCTTGCAAAAGAAAATAGATCGCGGTCGATACGGGTCGGTCGCCGGAAAAGGTCGATGGCAGCGAAGAACCCGATAAAACCAGCGGGGCGCGGTAGGTAGAACGGTAATAACCTCCTTCGGGATGAGGCGCCAGCTGGTACTTTTCGATCAAGGTGTTTACAGCCGACATCAAAATCCCTTTTTGGTCGTATTGGCTGCGCCGCCCACCGATACGGACGAACTACCCAGCACCTTGATCTCGGCGGTAATAAAATCTTCGGCCTTTGCCTTGTAAATATTCTCTACGAACTGCTGCGGATTACGATCGATGTACGGAAACCAGGTACTGTGAATCTGTATCATTACGCGGTGACCCTTTTTGAACGTGTGCAAGATATCTTGCAACGGAATTTGCAGATCGGTTGGCTCTCCAGGCACAAAGGGCTCGGGCTTTTCGAAGCTGTTACGAAAACGTCCTCTGAAGACCTCGTGTCTGACCAACTGCTGGTAACCACCCATCTTAATGGTAGAAGGATTATGTGAGTAATTGGGATGATCATCCGGGTATACATCAATGAGCTTGACCACAAAATCAGCATCGGTGGTCGACAAGATCACCTTTAGCTTTGCCAAGATCTCGCCGGCCAGTGTAAGATCGCTCTCAAGAACGGAAGTAGAGAACGTCAGCACATCAGGGCGACGCGATGCCTCGCGCTGGTCATCACTCATGAAATTGCGGGGAGTAAATGTGAGCCCCTCCGTCTGTGATGTATAGGGAACGGGCTTTGAAGGATCAGATACATAGCGAAATTGTGCATCGCTACGCAAGGGTTTGTTGATGCTCAACCGTCCCCCCTCGCCAAAATAAAGTTGCACGGGAGGAAGATCGGCCGGTGGCCACTGTTGAAATCGTTCCCACTTTTTTAGACCGGTATTGTACATGAGCGCCTCGGGCAACGCAGGATCTTTTTCGTCCTTAAGATGATAGGCAAAGAACCGCGCCTCAACATCGCGTTGAAAATAGTGAGCAATACTGTCTCCAAAATAAAGATGATTGTGCACCGACTTGGCGCCATCTCTTGCCCAATCTCCGTGACCCCAGGGCCCCATCACGATACTATTGCGGGCGCCGGGTGTAGAGCTCTCGATCTTTTTGTAAATATTGAGCGGGCCATAAAGGTCTTCGGCGTCATACCAGCCCCCTACCGTTAGTACGGCAGGCTTGATCTTGGTCAGGTGCGGGAGCAGACTTCGCTTTTGCCAGAAACTATCGTAGTTAGGATGGCTGATGATCTGCTGCCAGAAAAAATTATCATGATGATACTTTTCGGTAAAAGAACTAAGCGGCCCTTGTTTCAGGTGAAAATCATATCCATCGGCCACGGGCTTTTCGTAAAAACGCATTAACTGAGGCGCATACCAATCCTGACGCGTGGTATCTTTTTTCTGATAGCCAAATACGGCAAAGGCCGCAGTATAACTTTGCAGATAGGCCCCCATGTGATGAAAATCATCGAAGAAAAAATCAGAGATCGGCGCCTGCGGCGACACGGCCTTTAATGCAGGATGCGCATCGGGTAATGAGGCGGCCGAATAAAATCCGGGGTACGAGATGCCGTAGATGCCTACCCGACCGTTGTTGCCGGGCAGTTGACGGGTCATCCACTCGATCGTATCCCAAGTGTCGGAGCTTTCGTCTATATCGCTTTTGTTGCTGGGATCATTGCCCGGAATATTGGGGGTCATGTTATTAAAGACCCCTTCGCTCATGTAGCGACCTCGCACATCTTGAAATGCCAGGATGTAGCCTTCTTTTACAAGGTAGCGAGAGGGATGATTATTGGTCTTGAAGTCTCCGTACTCGGATGCATTGTAGCAAGTTCGGTTGAGCAAGATGGGGTATTTCTTGGTCGTATCCTTAGGAGTATACACCAGCAAGAAAAGATGTATGCCGTCGCGCATGCGGACCCGGTACTCGGCTTTGTTATAATGCGCGCGCATATAAAGTGAATCTTCATTGGGTCGCTGGGCCAACAATTGGGTGCACCAAACCAGTGCAAGACCCAAAAACAATTTGTTTCGCATAAGAAATTCCTGAATTTATCTTCTAAGCTAAGAAGATTAGGAGCGTGCACCAAACAATAGACTTCCTACCCTTACCATGGTGCTGCCACAGGTTATGGCCAAACGGTAATCACCGCTCATTCCCATGGAGAGCACGGTGAGCCGGTTATGGGGACCTTGTGCATTGACCCGATCAAAAATTGACTTGAGCGTTAAGAACTCTTGGCGAACCTGCTCGGTATTGTCGGTAAAACTGGCCATGCCCATAAGCCCTTTTATCTGCACGTTCGGGTACAAAGAGGCTTGCTCCAATAATGCGAATACCTCGTCGTTACTCAGTCCGAACTTGGTCTCTTCGCTGGCAATGTGCACCTGCAATAGTACATCGATCACTCGCCCGCATTTTTGAGCCTGTTTGTTGATCTCTTGTAATAGCGAACGACTATCCACCCCTTGTATCATGGCGCAAAAAGAAGCGATGTACTTTACCTTATTGCGCTGCAAATGACCAATGAAATGCCAACGGATGTCGTCAGGCAGTAGCGGTTGTTTCTCTACCAGCTCCTGTACATAGTTCTCGGCAAAGTCGCGATGCCCCAATTGGTACAACGCCTCGATATCTTCTTTGGGTTTTGTTTTGGATACTGCCAGCAAGGTCACCCCTTGCGCATCCAATTCGGCTTTTAGCCGATGATAAGCGTTTGCATCGACCGACATGCTGCAAACTTACTTTAAAATACCTCTGCTAATGACGATGCGTTGCACTTCGCTGGTCCCCTCATAGATCTGGGTGATCTTGGCATCTCGCATCAATCTTTCTACGTGGTATTCCTTTACATAGCCATACCCACCGTGTATCTGCACGGCCTCGGTACTGGCCCACATAGCGGTCTCTGAAGAAAATACTTTGGCCATCGATGAGCTGATGGTATAATCCATTCCATTATCTTTTTGCCAAGCCGATTTTAAACAAAGTAAACGAGCCGCATCTACTCGCGTGGCCATATCGGCGAGCTTAAAGGCAATGATCTGGTGATTCATGATCTCGGTGCCAAAAGCCTTACGGGTTTTGGCATACTGCGTCGAAAACTCAAGCGAGCCACTGGCAATTCCCAGTGCTTGCGCGGCAATACCGATTCGACCTCCGGCCAACGTCTTCATCGCAAACGTAAAGCCAAATCCGTCGGCTCCCACTCTGTTCTTCTTAGGCACCTTAACGTCGTTGAACATAACGGTGTGCGTGTCGCTTGCCCGAATTCCCATTTTATTTTCTTTGGCGGCCACAACCACGCCAGGCCAGCTTTTCTCTACGATCAGACAATTGATTCCCTTGGATCCCTTGGCAGGGTCCGTTTGTGCCATGACCAGATAGACCGAAGCTGTTCCACCATTGGTGATCCAATTCTTTGTTCCATTCAACAAATAATAATCACCCATGTCTTCGGCGGTAGTGCGTTGTGAAGTGGCATCGCTGCCCGCCTCGGGTTCGCTCAGCATAAATGCCCCTATGTAAAGTTCATTATCCTTTTTACCACGGGCCAGCGGCGTAAGGTATTGCTGCTTTTGCTCCTCGGTACCGAATTCTTGCAATCCGTAACAGACCAAACTATTGTTAACGCTCATGCACACACTGGTACTGGCATCGACCTTACTGATCTCTTCCATGGCCAGCACATAACTGACCGTATCGAGACCGGCTCCGCCATAGGCAGGATCGACCATCATGCCCATAAAACCCAGATCAGCCAACTGTAGCACCTGCTCTTTGGGGAACTGTTGTTTTTCATCCCGCTCAATGACCCCGGGAAGACACTGCTGGCGGGCAAAATCCCTGGCCGCTTGTTGAATCATCAATTGCTCTTCGGAAAGCTGAAATTGCATACAAAGAAATTTAAAAGCAAACAAGTGTTAGTTTTGCAAAGATAAGGCGCCCGACAAGATAAAGAAGTTGAATTTTAACGATTCACGGACTTTCCCTTCCCCGGGCGGAGAGCAAATTGACCTACCTTTGCCAAGAATTTTTAGGGTATGAAAAAGCTACACATCATTTTGTTGATATTGATCGCCGTCAGCATTGCCGTGCTGATCAGTTTTACCAACACCACCAGTACGTACGACACGGTCGACACCGCCAAAGAGAAGCCCGGAAAATTCGTACACCTAATGGCAAGGCTCGACAAATCGGCCCCGATCGAATACGATGCCCTCAACAACCCGAACTATCTCAGCTTTACCGCCATCGACTCGTTGGGTGCTTCCGTTAAAGTGATCTACCACAGTGCCAAACCCGACAACCTTGAGATGAGCGAAAAACTGGTGCTGAAAGGAAAATACAAAGAAGGAAATTTCGAGTGCGAAGAAATTCAAACAAAATGTCCGTCTAAATACAAAGAGGCCGAGGCACAGGGTAAAACACATCCCGGTACGATAGCCGATCCAAGGATGAGTACCCCCACCAATTAAAATCAATTCATGAGCTACACCGGTGAGCATCTTATCTACGGTCAGTTGGGCAACATCTTTATAGTGCTGTCACTTGTAGCGGCAGGGGTTGCCACTTTTTCTTTTGCACGCGCTACCCGACCCCAAGAACCTACCGATCAAGCGGCTTGGCTTCGACTAGGACGCATGGCCTTCATCACCCAATCCATTGCAGTGTTTGCCATCTTTGGATTGCTGGTCTATCTGCTACAGCAACATCTCTTCGAGTATCACTACGCCTGGAAACACAGCAGTCGTTCACTTGAATTCAAATACCTTTTGGCCGCCATCTGGGAAGGACAAGAAGGAAGTTTTCTACTATGGATGACCTGCCATAGCATTTTAGGACTGGTGCTGTTGAGAGGACAAAGCGAGTGGCGTTCACCGGTAATGAGTGTGCTGAGCATGGCACAATTTGCACTGACCACCATGATTACGGGACTATACATTCTTGGATGGAAGATGGGATCTAACCCTTTTTTACTGCTACGCGACAGTGGTGTGTTAGACAACGCTCCCGCCCTGCACATGAACTTTGACGTATCGCAACCCCTGCGTCCCGACTACCTGAACAGCATCAAAGACGGCAACGACCTAAATCCGCTGCTACAGAATTACTGGATGGTCATTCACCCTCCTGTATTGTTCATGGGATTTGCCTCCACGATCATCCCTTTTGCCTATGCAATAGCTGGACTCTGGAAAAAAAAGTACGGCGGATGGGCCGGCGAAGCGTTACCCTGGGCCTTATTCTCCACGGCCGTGTTGGGAGTGGGAATAATGATGGGAGGCATGTGGGCCTATGAGTCGTTGAGCTTTGGCGGATACTGGGCTTGGGATCCGGTCGAAAATGCTTCGCTGGTACCTTGGATGATCGGCGTGGCTGGTTTGCACACCTTACTGATCTATAAAGCCACACAACACTCGTTACGGGCTACCTACTTGTTTTTTATGTTGGGTTTCCTTTTCATCTTGTATTCTACTTTTTTAACAAGAAGTGGCATTTTGGGAGAAACTTCCGTGCATGCCTTTACCGATCTGGGCATGAACTGGCAGTTATTGGCCTTTGTAGCGGTTTTTACGCTGCCCTCTTTAGGATGGCTGGCCATGCGCTACCGTCAAATTCCAAGTCCTCAAAAAGAAGAAGAGATCAGCAGCAGAGAATTTTGGATGTTCATCGGCGCTTTGCTTTTCTTTTTGTCGGCACTGGTGATCATTGGTCAAACTTCTCTTCCTGTCTTCAATAAGATATTTGGGACCAACTTGGCCCCTCCGGAGGATGTGGAGTTCTCGTACAACAGCATTCAGATCTACGTGGCCATCATCATTGCCTTACTAACGGCCCTGACCCAATACTTCAAGTACCGCCAAACCGATTCGGCCTATTTCTGGAAGAAGATGCTGATGCCTCTGCTCATCACCTTCGTACTATTTGCACTGTATGCCTGGCTTGTCGGGGTAGACTATGATCGAAAAGGCCCTGTGTTTGAGGGTTCGATCTGGCTGGCGGTTTTACTGAGCATCTACGCACTGGTCGCCAATATTTTTTACATCTGGATCGGCGCCAACGGCCAACTGAAAAATGCGGGTGGCTCCATTGCACACGTTGGATTTGCGATGGTACTGCTTGGTATTTTTGTTTCTTCTTCTAACAAAGAGATCATCTCTAACAACATCGATGGTATTCCAGCCCCGCTTGCCGAAGGAGAGAATCCAAGGGAGAACCTGACCCTTGTACAAGGCATGCCGGTCAATATGGCCAACTATACGCTTACCTACGAAGGCGACTCAGCTCATCCCAAAAAACAACTCTGGTACTACAAGATTCGATTTACCAACAAGAACGGTTCTGACTCTTTTCTACTTACCCCCAATGCGTTTGTCAACTACAAAGGCAATGAAGGGCTCATGGCCAATCCCGATGCCCGTCATTACTGGAGCCATGATATCTTTACCTACATCACCTCGATTCCCAATCCTGAGAATACCGCCGACACCAGTCGATTTACACCCTTTGTAAGAAAGTCCGGCGACACCTTGTTCTATTCAAAAGGAACCCTGGAGGTACAGCCACTACGCATACGCGATAGTGTTCCAGAAGAGGTATTTGGAAAAGATGGAAAGCTCTACGAAGTACCCATCAACATTCAAGCTGCTACGGGTACTGCTTATCAATTGACACTTCGGGCCGCTCAGGCAAAAGGCCAATGGATTCCACTTCCGGATACGCTGACTGCAGAGGGAATGATCGTACAGCTGCAACGCGTGCTACCCGATGGCTCCGTTGAGCTCGGTATCAAAGAAAGTGATGCCCTGTTAAAATACGTGACCTTAAAGGCGTATAAATATCCCTTTATCAAACTACTTTGGTACGGTGTGTGGCTGACCGCGATCGGTTTACTGATCAGCATGGCGCGCAGGATCCGCCTTCACCGTGCACGGGCGACCAGCGCATAAAAAATGAAAGGACCCACTTCGTTATACCACTGTTTTGGATGGCTGGTATTGTTCCAGTTGGGTCTGTGCTTACATTCATTTGCGCAACAGCCTTCGACTCCGGGCAGTTCAGCCGATAGTATCTTACCGATTCCCCCGCTTGCAGAGAGAATGAAACGTTGGGGGCCCAACGATACCATCATGGTGCCGGCCATTTGGTACAAGAATGAAGTGCTGAGTTACCGCGAAGAAGAGATGGCATGGGTCTCGAACCTAAGTCCGGAAGAATTGCAAAAACATATTGCCGAGTGGAATCGGCTGAGAAATGCGGTGTACGTCACCTACCCCTATGCTCGTGTGGCCGGATCGACCATCAACCAGATCAATCTGGAATTAGAGAACGTATCTTCGAAAAAAGCTCGTCGCAGTGTGATCAAAGAAAAAGAAAAAGAACTAAGACAACAGTTCACCGAACCGCTCACCAACTTGTCGGTGTATCAGGGTAAGATCCTGATGAAGATCATCAATCGCCAGACTGGCAATAACTGCTACGAAATCGTAAAGGAATTCAAAGGAACGATCAATGCGAGGCTTTATCAGACGATCGCTTTTTTCTTTGGCGGCAACCTGAAGCAAGATTGGGACCTCGCACAAAACAAAACAGATCGGGACATAGAAAACATAATTCGCGAAATAGACGGATCTTGGTACTACAATCCATATCGCCGTTAAAACTAACCCTATGCAAGTACATATTCTGGCCATTGGTGCCCACCCAGATGACATTGAACTAAGTTGCGCCGGCACCCTGATCAATGAGATCAGACTTGGCAAATCCGTTGCCATCGTTGATCTGACAGAGGGAGAACTGGGTACCCGAGGCAGCGTGGCTACCCGCTATGAGGAAGCCGCCGCTGCGGCAATGGTGATGGGCGTACGCAGCCGGGAGAACCTGAAGATGAAAGACGGGTTTTTCGAGAACAACGAAGCACATCAACGAAAACTAATAGCGGCCATCAGAAAATACAGACCCTCCATTGTTTTGGCCAATGCGCCAGGGGACCGTCATCCCGACCATGGACGTGCCGCACAACTGATCGAGGAGAGTTGCTTTTTATCTGGATTGTCCAAGATCGTTACGCACGATGAGGCAGGCGCCCCGCAAGCACGCTGGCGGCCCGCTTATGTATTTCATTACATACAAGACCGCTACCTCGAACCAGACTTCGTCGTAGACATCAGCGAATCATTTGCACAAAAAATGAAGTCGATCAAGGCTTATAGTTCGCAGTTTCATGACCCCAACAATACATCGGGAGAGGCACAAACCTATATTTCTGCCCCAGAATTTTTAGAAGGGATCACATCGCGTGCCCGGCTGATGGGCAAGAAGATCGGTGTTGCCTATGGCGAGGGTTTCGTATCTGCCAAAAAGATCGGAATTAACAGTTTCGATGCATTTATTCAAAACGAAACCTGATCGTTTTTCGTTTAAAAGAGTATCTTCAATATTCACTAATTCTGCCTTCATGTCGCTACCCAAGTTTCTGGGAAAACCCTTTCACGTACCCCACCAAGAGAGATCCTTATTATCAAGCTCCTTTCATACCGAGTTAAAGCAGCGCATCAACTCCTATTTTGAAAATAGGCAACTAAAAAGCACCGGCAATTGGAGACTCTATCTAAAGGCCCTTGTACTGCTCGCCGGCTATGTGGCCCTCTATGTTCATTTGGTGTTTTTTACCCCCTCCACCGCATGGGCTATTGCAGAATGCCTGATACTGGGGGGATTAACGGCCGCCGTTGGATTCAACATCATGCACGATGGCATACATGGCTCGTTCAGCAGTCGCAAGTGGGTCAATAAATTGGCCGGTCTGACCCTGAACATGCTAGGGGCCAACAATTTTATGTGGAAGACCAAACACAACATCATCCATCACACCTACACCAATATCCACGGGATCGATGATGATATTGAAGCGCGCCCGCTGCTTCGACTCTGTACGACTCAATCGCATTATCTGATTCATCGTTTTCAACATTGGTACTTCTGGGCGGCTTATTCACTGCTGTATTTGTGGTGGATCTTTTTCACGGACTACAAAAAATACTTTACTCGTCGCGTTGGAAGCGTTGCACTCAAGCCTATGGCAATACGTGATCACATCAGCTTCTGGAGCTTCAAGCTCATTCACTTGTTTGTCTTTGTTGCACTGCCGATCTATCTGGTAGGGGTAAGCAATTGGCTTTGGGGGTTTTTGACCTTTAGTCTGTTTACGGGGTTTGTACTCAGCATCGTATTCCAATTGGCCCATACGGTCGAAGGCACCTCCTTTATTGGAGAAGATAAGAGCAGCCTGCCCATTGAAGATGAGTGGGCCATTCACCAACTTAAGACCACTGCAAATTTTGCGACCCATAACCGTTTTATCTCGTGGTGGCTGGGAGGATTGAATTTTCAGATCGAACATCACCTCTTTCCCCGCATTTCACACATTCACTACCCTGCCATCAGCAAGATCATAAGAGATACCTGCCGCGAATTCGATATACCCTACTTGGAGTACCCCCGGGTTCGGCTGGCGGTGGCCTCGCACGTTTCGCACTTGAGGGGGCTCAGCAGACCCTGATCTTTTCTAATTTTTTTTGTCTCCGCGCAATTAGGCAGTAACTTGCACCGCCAAAAGAATGGCCGCCCTGTTATGAAGGACCTCTCCTCGCACAACCCAAATTGCGTCAGCAATCCCAATCACAACCTCTTTGGGCTTCCTACCACCGAAGAGAACGCTAAACTGATCATTTTACCCGTACCCTGGGAAGTGACCGTTAGTTACGGGGCCGGAACCGCCCGGGCACCTGAAAGCATCTTAAAGGCCAGCCATCACATGGACATCTATGATGAGGAGCTGCCAGAGGAGTGGAAGCAAGGATTCTATCTGCAGCCCTGCGACAAGAAGATCCTGATGAAAAGTGATTATTTGCGAAGAGAGGCCGAACTCTACATCGACTACATCTCTAAGGGAGACGATGTAAAGGACAACCAGTTTATGACCAAAAGCCTTCGGGAGGTCAATGAAGGTGGAGCGCTTTTGAACAAATGGGTCTATGAGCAGACCCAATCACTACTAGCCAAAAATAAATTGGTGGGATTACTCGGTGGCGATCATAGTACACCACTCGGCTTCATGAAGGCGCTCGCCGAGACCAAAGGAAGTTTTGGTGTTCTGCAAATAGATGCGCATTGCGACCTGCGCGACACCTACGAAGGATTCAACTATTCGCATGCAGGCATTATGTGCAATGCATTGCGAGAGATCCCACAAATAGAACGACTGGTTCAAATTGGGGTAAGGGATTATAGCCAAGAAGAGTTTCAGTACATACAGCAAAGCCAGGGAAGAGTTATCACGTACTTTGAAAAAGAGATCAAACAACGGCAGCTAAAGGGCGAGAGCTGGTACCAGACCTCACAAGAGATCATTTCAAAGTTACCCCAACAGGTCTACATCAGTTTTGATATAGACGGATTGGACCGTAGCCTTTGCCCCGATACCGGCACGCCGGTACCGGGCGGATTTCAGCTCGAGGAATTATATCTTCTTTTTTCTGGCATCCTGCAAAGCGGACGCAAGTTGATCGGATTCGATCTCTCTGAAGTGGGTGTAAGCGATAACGACTGGAATGCCAATGTGGCCGCCCGACTTCTGCTGAAACTTTGTAACTTGCTCTCCAGCGCTAACCGCTGATGGCTGCATGCAAAACCCTTTTGCCAATTTTTCTCTGACCCTTATCAACACCCGAAAAAATCAGTATCTGACCCTTGGTTGGTGTACTCTCGTACTTAATATGGCCGTCAGTGCCTATGCCGCCTTTTTGCTGGGCCCACAACAAGCAAAACCCCTGTTGACCCTTGGACTAGTTGCTCCACTACTGGCAAGCGTCCTTACGCGTTTTGTTTTAAAAAAGAAAGAATCTAACGAGCAACTAATAGCCCGTGCTCTACTTTTAATGACTGCAGCTTGGCTAATGACTGGTGTTTACTGGGCAGCGGCTGCTTTGCTTT
>DNMB01000032.1:0-4027 GCA_003489485.1 Chitinophagaceae bacterium
TACCGGGCAAGTAGGGGCATTTTTCCTTGGCGTGATCGCAGACCGTGATAATGTGATCGAAAGCAAGATCGCCGTACTCGGTTATGTTATTGGAAGTGTGGTGCGATATATCGATGCCATCCTCTGCCATTGCAGCAATGGCCTTGGGGTTGACTCCGTGAGTCTCCACACCGGCACTAAAAACAGCTACCCGTTCGGCGCCAAAGTGTTGTAAGTAGCCGTGTGCCATTTGGCTTCGGCAGCTGTTCCCTGTGCAGAGTACTAGAATCTTTTGTTCAATCATAGCCCAAATCTAACGTTCGTTCATTAACGAAATGTTATCTCATACTGCCGCCGCAAGCAGGGACTTATAGAGCATAAATCGTCAATAACTTTTTTACAAAAATTTAACAGAATGGTTACATTTGTTCCAAATGAATAAAAACATGCAAAAACGACTTCTCCAACTCGTTTGCCTGCTGCTGGTTTCTTGTATAACCTGGGCGCAGAATGTAACGGTTACCGGAAAGGTAACTGATGAGGCCGGTAATCCGCTGGCTTCTGCTTCGGTTCAGATCAAGAAGACCCGCTCCGGTACAACGACCGATGCACAGGGTAATTTTTCTCTGAGTGCTGCTCCCGGAACCGTACTGGTCGTATCTGCGGTCGGTTATGAGGCCAAAGAATTCAGCGCCAGTGCAAATCGTGTAACTCTTTCTCTTGCGGCCGATACCCGCTCTCTCTCTGAGGTAGTGGTGACCGGTTTTGGTGGTGCCCAGATCAAAAAAGATCTGACCGGCAACATCGCCCGCGTTAAGGGAAAAGACATTGAATTTATGCCCACTCCCAGTGTGGATGCCGCCCTGCAGGGTAAGGCTGCCGGGGTGTTCGTAAACAGCCAGTCAGGTAAGTTGGGGCAAGCCGTTACGGTACGAGTTCGCGGTAACTCCTCGATCAGTGCCAATAGCCAGCCTTTGTATGTGTTAGATGGTATTCCCATTACCACCAACGACCAGAGTAGCTATGGTGGTGATATGAACCCCTTGACCGACATCAACCCTAACGATATTGAATCTATTGAAGTTTTAAAAGACGCCTCTGCCGGTGCCATCTATGGTTCTCGCGCAGCCAATGGGGTAGTGCTTATTACCACCAAGCGTGGTAAAGCCGGCAAGACCTCTGTATCGTTCAATTTTCAGACCGGATACAGTGAGGCTACCAAGCGTCTTGATATGCTCAACTCCGAGGAATATGCCGAGTTGATCCTCGAGGGAGCTGCCTACAGAGATAATCTGTCTGGTACACCGTTGACCAGTCCTAGTAGCTGGACCACCTATGTAAAGGAAGATGTGATGAACTACTACAGTTATGGTCAATGGGCTACCGATCCCCTTAAAACATACGATTGGCAAGATGCGGTCTTTCAAAAAGGACCTTATCGCCAAGCCGATCTGCAGATTCGCGGTGGTAGCGCCAATACCAAATTCTTCTCTTCTTTTCAGCATCTGGAGCAAACCGGAACCATCATCGGTAACGATTTGATCCGTTCTACCGGACGTCTCAACATTGATCAGAAGGCCAATGAGTGGCTAGACTTGGGCGTTTCGTTGAGCTTGTCTCGCACGTATAACAGAAGATTGCCCGATGACAATGCCTTCTCAAATCCGTTGCAGGCCATCGCCCTTATGCCTATGACTCCGTTCCTTGATCCAAGCACCGGACTCGATGCGGGAACGCCTCCCGGTGATGTAAACATTCCGCTGTACTACAACCCACTACTGACCGTTAAGTATGGTAAGTTTACACAAGACGTATATCGCACTTTCGGAAATACCTATCTGAAAGCTAAGATTGCTCCCAATCTTACGTTCCAAACAGAATTTGGTCTGGACTTCTTAAGTCAGAACGAAGAAGGATATTTTCAGTCTCAAACAGTTCGTAACCAAACCAGAGCAGCTCGCGGTATTGGTTCTAACTCCGGAACATTCATTACCAACTACAACACCAACAGTTATTTCTCCTATAACAAGGTATCGGGTGCTCATAACTTGAATGCAACGCTGGGTATGCAATACCAGCAGTCGCAAGCCAAGTATAATTTTACCGAGGGTACTGATTTTCCCTCGAACTCTTATCAGAAGATCGCAAGTGCCGCCACCAAGTCTGGTGGTAGCTCTTCTCAGACCGACTTCCGCTTCTTGTCTTACTTTCTGCGTGCTAACTATATCTTAAAAGAGAATTATATCCTTTCTGCCAGCGGACGTATCGATGCCTCTTCTCGCTTTGGTAAGAACGCACGTCAGGGCTTCTTCCCTGCTGTTTCTGCCGGTTGGGTTATCTCTAACGAAGGTTTCATGAGTAAGTTGAATACGATCAGCTTCTTGAAGCTTCGCACTTCTTACGGAATTGTCGGAAATGCCGAGATCGGTAACTTCCCTCAATTAGGACTTTTTGCCGGTGATGCAGGATATGCCGGTGCAGCAGGTCAGCGTCCCTCTCAGCTCAGTAACCCTGATCTGCAGTGGGAGCGTACCGCACAACTCGATGCCGGTATCGACTTCGGTGTGTTCAACAATAGAATTACCGGAGAGATCGATTACTATATTAAGAAGACCGATGGTCTGTTGCTCAATGTAAATATCCCTGCCAGTACCGGTTTTAGCAGCCAGGTAAGAAACGTAGGTAAGTTAGAGAACCGCGGTTGGGAGTTTGTGTTGAACACGCAAAACTTAGTAGGGGCCTTTAAATGGTCTACCAATATCAACTTGGCCTTTAACAAGGGAGAAGTTACTGATATACAAGGCCAGATCATTGAGGGCGGTGTTAGCAGTATGAATCGTGTAGCACAAGGGTATAATGTGGGTGTTTTCTTTACTCCGGAGTATGCCGGTGTTGATCCTGCCAATGGTAATGCACTTTTCTATAAGAACGTTAAACTTCCCAATGGAGCGATCGATCGTACTACTACCAGTAACTACGCCGAGGCTCAGCGCGTTGTAGTAGGCGATCCTAACCCCGATATGATCTTTGGTTTTACCAACAACTTCTCTTACAAGAGTTTTGATATGACCGTTTTCTTCAATGGTGTGCAGGGTAACCAGAATAACATTTACGGTATGGGTCGTTATTCTTCTGCGAGCATGCTCTACGAAGACAACAACACGGCCGATCAGCTTCGTCGTTGGAGAAAGCCCGGTGATATCACCGATATTCCTCAGGTGCGTCTGTATCGTGTAAATGGTTCACAGGCCAGCAGCCGCTACATTGTGGATGGCTCGTATGTGCGTCTGCGTACACTGTCTTTGGGCTACACGCTCAACAGCAAGCAACTTGCCAAGCTGAAGATGGAAAAGCTTCGCGTGTATGTGTCCGGACAGAACCTGTTGACCTTTACCAAGTATCCTTACTGGGATCCTGAGGTCAATGCCGATAGCTTCGACTCAAACATTGCCAAGGGTAATGATTTTTATACGCCACCTCAGCCCAGAACCTTCTTGGTGGGTGTAAATGTTAACTTCTAATCTTTATAATTCAAGGATATGAAACTATTAAAATCAATCGTCGCCAAAAGCAGTTTGCTGCTTGCCCTGACCAGTGTTCTGATCACCGGTTGTGATAAGCGACTCGACATTGCACCTTATCAGAGCATAGCAGAAGACCGCGCTCTTAACACCGAAGGTGATGTGTTGGTAACCCTCATCGGTTGCTACGACGGTATTCAAAACGCCGCCACGCTCGGTGGTGAGATCATGGTCCTGAACGATCTGATCGGCAACTCTACCAACATCAATTTTACCGGTACGTTTGCCGGACTAAATGATGCGTACAATGGCCTGATGGTATCAAACAATAGCTTTGCGGCCAGCACTTGGTCTGCAGCTTACAATACCATCAATCGTTGCAACAATGTACTTAGTGCGGTAGATAAGGTAACTTCTTCTGTTGCCAAGAAAAATTCAGTAGAAGGAGAGGCTTTGTTTATTCGCTCAGCACTCTACTTTGAACTGGTTCGTCTCTATGCTAAAACGATCGGCGATGGCGATGCAGC
>DNMB01000032.1:4405-5616 GCA_003489485.1 Chitinophagaceae bacterium
CCCAGAAGCTCCGTTCAAGCCGTATATAATCAAATAGTAACGGACCTTACCAGAGCAGAGTCTATTTTGCCTAGCTCAAACGGTTTTTATGCCAATAAGTGGGCTGCGGCTGCTTTGCTCGCTCGCGTACAGCTTATGCAAAAGAACTTTGCTGGTGCCCGTGATGCGGCTAACCGTGTGATCACAGGTAGTGGTCGTAGCTTAAACCCCGACTTTACCCGTTTGTGGTTTACCATGATCAACAATGGTGGTGCTATGCCAAGTGAGTATCTCTTTGGCGTAAAAGTTACTACCCAAGATGGTACTAATGCTATCAATACCTACTTTGGAAGAACTATCTCTGGTATGCCCGGAACAGCCGGAAGAAGCGATTGCAAGATTCGCGCTGCTCATATTGCAATGTACGAGGCCGGTGATCGCCGTAATTACTTCGTTCTCTCTGGCGGTAGCTTCTATACACAAAAGCATCTTGATCGTTTCGGTGATGTTCCTGTAATTCGTTTGGCCGAAATGTTCTTGACTCGTGCCGAGTGTAACTTCCGTTCTAATACGGCAGTTGGTGCTACGCCGTTAGCAGATGTGAATGCGATTCGTACAAGAGCTGGTTTGACACCACTTACTACTGTTACCTTAAATGATATTACCCGTGAACGCTACTTAGAACTGGCTTTCGAAGGCCACAACCTGCACGAGGCAAAGCGTCTGCAGACCAACGTAGGTTCATTTGCGTGGAATTCTCCCAAGCTGATCATGCCCATTCCTCAGCGTGAGATGGACGTGAATAAGCAATTGGTCCAGAACGAAGGCTATTAATAGTAAACCAAAATCAATTGTAAAAAGGGATCTGTATCAGGTCCCTTTTTTTTAAAGCTTATGCGATCAGTCTTTCTTTTGTTATTGTTTTGTCCTCTTTTGGTACAAGCCCAAGTGATAGCAGGGGGCGAAGTACCTTGTGGTCAGCGTCAGGTAAAGGGTAATGCAGGTGAATTGCCCAACCCGGCCCTATTTTACAGCGGCGTAATTGTTTGGGCCGATGCCGGGCAAGTAAAGTATGCCAGTCAGAACGGCTGTATGGACTTTGAAAAAGGAATTTCCATGCAAGCTGATGCTGTATTTGAACTGGCCTCTGTTTCGAAGCAGTTTACGGCAATGATCATTATGATGCTGCAAGAAAAGGGGTTATTACAGTATGATGATCTGGTTTCGCGGTA
>DNMB01000084.1:0-4353 GCA_003489485.1 Chitinophagaceae bacterium
AAAAAACTAATTCGATCTGACTTGCGTCCATCGCGCACAGAGACCAGATTCATTTTTCCATTTACGTAATCGCCCGCATGGCGGTGCGTAGAAGGTAAGGTATCGATAGGATTGGTCAACTCAGTGGGCTTTTCGTCCAAAGCCTCCGTCATGATCAACGTGTAATTAGCAGCCGCCTCGTTAAGAACATAAACCTCTTTACCCTCATTGATCGCTCCCTCGTTATTTTTTCGTTGCTGAACGAGCGTAAATAAAAATCGTCGGTCTATGACAAGCGATCTTGAAATATCTTTTTTGCGTGGCATCGAAAGTGCCTCCAGCAGGGCAATGAACTTATTTTCTTTGTTAAAGGCACATACCACAACAAGCGAAGCAGAGCGGCTATATTGACCGATCAGCAGGTATGTTTCTCCATCGGGCACGGTGATCTTTCCAATGGCATAAAAGCGGCCCCCGGCCCCCTTGAGCTTTATCTTTTTTAAGACCGAGTCAGGAAGCATGGTCTTTATATTGGCTAAGCTGATGGAAATAGAGTCGGCCGGCTTGGCGCGAAGCGACGTGTCGGATAGTGTGTAAGGCAGCGAAAGGGGCTCAAAGAAGCGAACAAAGTCAGCGGGGGTAACCGGCTCCTCGCCTTGCAGCGAGATTTTTTTTTCTTCGTGGCAACCGACGGCCAAAAACAAAAAAAACAATATGAGTGCTATCCAGGCCCTTTTCATACGAATCGAATATAGTCGTTTTAAACAACTTCACTGCTTTAGCAACGCGACTGTTTCATTAAATTTGCATGTGTAACCGAGCTTATCATGGAACAATTAGAGCAACTCTTTTTTCAGATCGGGCCCATATGGTCAGCCCTGTTGGCCACGACTTTTACTTGGCTGCTGACCGCAGTGGGCGCATCACTTGTTTTTTTCTTTAAAGACTTGGATCGATCGGTGCTGGACCCCATGCTTGGCTTTACGGGTGGCGTTATGGTAGCGGCCAGCTTTTGGTCTTTGCTGAATCCCGCCATTGAGATCTCCGAAAAACTCTATCCCGGCTTAAGCTGGATGCCCGCTGCCGTTGGTTTCTTATTGGGAGCGCTCTTTATTTTTATGTTAGACCGCGTAATGCCTCATCTTCATTTGAACTTTGGACTCGAAGAATCAGAGGGGTTACAGACGAGATTGCACAAGACTACTTTACTTATTTTAGCCATTACGCTGCACAATATCCCAGAAGGACTAGCCGTAGGTGTATTGTTCGGAGCGGCAGCCATCGGTATGGAAGACGCCTCGGTGGCCAGCGCCATCACACTGGCTATCGGAATCGGGATACAGAATTTTCCTGAGGGCATCGCCGTATCGATGCCGCTCAGAAGAAACGGGGTTACCCGATTTAAAAGTTTTTGGTATGGGCAATTATCGGCCATCGTTGAACCCCTTGCCGGTGTGGTGGGAGCCCTAGCCGTGGTCTTTATTCAACCTATTTTACCCTTTGCGTTGGCCTTTGCGGCCGGTGCCATGATCTTTGTGGTGGTAGAAGAAGTGATCCCCGAGACACAACGAGACCGCTATACCGATCGTTCCGTGCTGGCCTTTATCGGGGGGTTTTTGGTGATGATGATCTTGGATGTTGCCCTTGGCTAAAAATCAGCTTTTAATGGTAGCTTCACGTAATTCATTTTTTTGAACTAATCTTATTGTATGTCAACGAAAATCAAAGTAGCGAATCCTGTTGTAGAGCTCGATGGCGATGAAATGACCCGTATCATTTGGAAATTCATCAAGGATAAACTCATCCTACCCTATTTGGAGCTTGATATAAAATACTACGACCTTGGCATAGAGCACCGTGATGAAACCAAAGACCAGGTTACTATCGATGCGGCCGAAGCGATCAAGCAATATGGAGTAGGTATTAAATGCGCCACTATTACTCCCGACGAAGCAAGGGTAAAGGAGTTTTCGCTGCAGCAAATGTGGAAAAGCCCCAATGGGACCATTCGCAATATTTTGGATGGCACCGTTTTTCGTGAGCCTATCGTAATTCGTAATGTGCCCCGACTCGTCACCAACTGGACCGCTCCCATCATCGTGGGGCGTCATGCCTTTGGCGATCAATACCGCGCTACCGATACCGTCATCAAAGGAAAAGGAAAACTCACCATGACCTTTACCCCCGAGGACGGAAGTCCTGCACAGACCTTTGAGGTATTTAATTTTAAAGGAGACGGTGTTGCACTGAGCATGTACAATACAGACGAGAGTATCCGTGGCTTTGCCCGCAGCTGTTTTAACATGGCCCTCAGCAAAAAATGGCCGCTTTACCTATCTACCAAGAACACGATCTTAAAAAAATATGATGGTCGCTTCAAAGACATTTTTCAGACCATCTACGAGCAAGAGTTCAAAGCCGCGTTCGATGCAGCCGGCATTGTCTACGAACACCGATTGATCGATGATATGGTGGCCAGTGCCCTCAAATGGAACGGCAATTTCGTGTGGGCCTGTAAGAACTACGACGGCGATGTACAAAGCGATACGGTGGCACAGGGATTTGGTTCACTGGGTTTGATGACCTCGGTACTGATTACACCCGACGGAAAAGTAATGGAGGCAGAGGCTGCCCATGGCACTGTTACTCGCCACTTTCGCGATCACCAGGCGGGCAAACCCACCAGCACCAATCCCATAGCCAGCATCTTTGCCTGGACCAGAGGACTGGCCTTTAGAGGAAAGCTGGATCAAAACCAGGCGCTGATCGATTTTTGCGAACTTCTTGAAAAAGTCTGTATCGAAACAGTAGAGTCAGGAAAAATGACCAAGGACCTCGCCGTTTGCATCCATGGCAACAAGGTCAAGCATGGTGAACACTATCTGTACACCGAAGAGTTTTTGGAAGCCATCGACCAACATCTGCAACAAAAGATCGGGTAAAAAAAAATCCCAAGACCACTAAGACCCCGGGATCGCTCATAAGCAGTTATTAGCTATTTACACACGGAAGTGGGCGAATGCCTTGTTGGCCTCGGCCATACGATGCGTATCTTCTTTTTTCTTGAAAGCAGCACCTTCGCCTTTGCTGGCCGCTACGATCTCGTTGGCAAGTTTATCGGCCATGCTGCGACCATTGCGCTCGCGGCTATAACGGATCAGCCATTTGATGCTGAGTGAGGTCTTACGGTCGGGACGCACCTCAGAAGGGATCTGAAAAGTAGCTCCACCGATACGACGGCTGCGCACCTCTACAGAGGGGGCCACATTGGCCAGTGCTCTTTTCCATACTTCGTATCCGTCTTCGCTGGTTTGCTTGGCTACTTTTTCGAGGGCATTGTAGAAAATAGTAAAGGCGCCACTCTTCTTGCCTTCCCACATCAGGTTATTGACAAAACGAGTTACGAGCTTGTCGTTGAATTTTGGATCGGGGGCTAAGGGGAGTTTTTTGGCTTGTGCTTTCCGCATATCAGAAAAATGTTATTGCGTTGAAATTATTTTTTTGCTTTCTCTTTCTTGGTACCGTACTTGGAGCGACTCTTCTTGCGGTCTTTTACACCGGCCGTATCGAGTGAACCTCTTACAATGTGGTAACGTACACCGGGAAGGTCCTTAACACGACCCCCGCGGATCAGCACGATGGAGTGCTCTTGCAGATTGTGTCCTTCTCCGGGAATATAGGCGATCACCTCTACCTTGTTCGTTAAACGCACCTTGGCTACTTTACGAAGGGCAGAGTTTGGTTTTTTGGGAGTGGTCGTGTACACACGAGTACACACGCCGCGGCGTTGAGGGCACTCATCGAGTGCTCTGGATTTGCTTTTGGCTCTGATGATTTCTCTTCCTTTTCTTACTAACTGTTGAATAGTAGGCATTCTTGACCCTTATTTTTGGGAGAGCAAAGGTAAAGGCAAGGGCACGAATCACCAAAAAAAGGCCTTTGTTTTTTGCACAACGGGCCCAAGCGGGCATTTTCTGCTTGAATGCTGATAATCAGCCTTTAAAGGCGGGGACAAGAGAGGTATCGAATAGGTCGGCCCGAAGGGAGCCCCGTATAGGTTAATGAAAGCTCGAAACTGCTGGTGCCGGGGACCTGCTTGCCCAGCTCGCCAGCCGCCACATCGTAAGAGAAGCCAAAGAGCCACTGCCCGTAACCCACTGCCAGGTAAGGCGCCAGGGCATCATTTATGCGGTAATTGATACCGGCCAACAGATCGGCCGTGGCAGAAGCGGGCATGCGAACAGACATCCCGATCATTTGCTCCATGGCCGTTCCTTGTTTCATGAGCAGCAGTTGCGGTGTCAACTGTATTCGCTCATTGACATTGATCTGCACACCACCATGCACAGAAAAGCGCATGGGTATTTGCTGGCT
>DNMB01000084.1:4763-8289 GCA_003489485.1 Chitinophagaceae bacterium
CTCGCGGGCATCGCTGTACGAAACCCCTGCCCCAATATCGAGGTCGCTAGAAGAAGTGCGAGGCAGCAGATCGGCCGATGAAACGGAAGGGTCATATCCGGTAATACTATTCCATTGATCGCCGAACTGAAAACCGGCGGGATCGAATTTACGAGCCAGGGCTCCTACCTGAATACCGAAACTAAGCTGCTGGTTATCGTCTTCACCGAATCGTACACCACCGTAACCGATGGTCAGATAACCATGCTGATAATGATACCCCGCGTTACCTGCCGTTTGATTGAGTATGTTAATGCCGAAGTTTATATTTTTTTGCGTGGCCACGTCGGCAGAAATACCCATGGTAGTAAAGGGTGTCATGACCTGCGTCCATTGGGTCCTGTAGATGGCACTCACTCTAAAATCTCCTCCGTTTACCCCGGCGAGACCCGGATTGAGACCCATCGGATACGCGTAGAACTGCGTAAAGTGTGGATCGGTCTGCGCCATTATACCCAGCGAGATACCAAAAGCAAAAAATAGGATGACGATATTTTTCAATCTTACTGAATTAAGTTTACGGATCCTTTTTTGGTAACGGTAGTCCCATCCAAACGAATCAACTTGAGCGTATAGGCATACACCCCTACCGGTTGTAGCTGGCCCTTGTGCTTTCCATCCCATCCAACAGAAACATCGGTGGTAGAGAAGATGAGCTGACCCCATTGGTTAAAGATCCTGAAATCGACCGAGCCGATATAGTTACCATAGACCTTTAGTACATCATTTTTTCCATCACCATTCGGTGTAAATACATTGGGCACAAATATCTCGCGCGTACTAAGAGTAGTAGCCGATACAGGTATTGAGGCCGCGCTGGTCTCACAATTTCTGAGTCCGGTAGCTTTTACCAGCAAGGTCACGCTGGTATTGCCGGGTAAACCATCGATCACATGTGTCGTTCCACTCCCACCTGAGCTCGGTGGCAAATAGGTACTGCCTGCGTTGGTACTCACCAAATAACCAGTCGCTCCGCTTACGGCGGGCCAAGAAAAACTAATTGAAGAAAAAGAGATGGTACCCACCGCTACCACCGGCGCTGCTAGCGGAGCGATCAGTGAGACCGAGATCCTGTCGCGGGGCGTGCTTACACAACCTGCGGCACTGACTGCTTCTACATACCAAACGGAAGGAGCCGAGACCCCAACTATGGTAAAGGTATAACCGGTCGCTACCGGTGCTCCGCCTGTCAATGCGCTATACCACCTGTAGGTAATGGCAGGATCGATCGAGTTGCGAACCCGAAGCGTGGCATCGGTTACAGGGCACACAGATGTATCGGCCAGCTGCGCCGCAGCAGGAATTGGATTTACGGAAAGTTGCACCGCAGTACGAGCCGCACTCACACAACCCGCACTGGTCACAGCCTCTACATAGTAGGTGGCAGCAGCCGTAACAGTAGTTACAGAATAAGAATTGGCGGTGACCAAAGCAGTTCCGCCTGTAGCATCCGCATACCAACGATAGTTGAGCGAAGGATCAGGAGACGATACGGCAAGAGTGGCGTTGGCCCCGTTGCAGACCGCCACGGCATTGGCAACAGGGGCAGCCGGTATGGCCTGTACATTAACGGTAAACTGCGCCGCAGCACTACAACCCAATGCATTGGTGCCGGTCACCACATAAGTGGTATTAACGGTCGGACTTACTGTAACGGTAGTGCCCGACAGGGTGCCGGGTGTCCAACTAAAATCAGAGAGTGTTCCGGTGCCGGGTACCACGGCTAACTGCGTGGAGCTTCCGTTGCAGATCGTAGCAGGAGTGGCAGCAATGGAGAGCGTTGCGTTATTATTTAGCGATACCGTGCCATTGAAAGTGGTTGTACAACCCGATGCATCTGTAATGACACAATTGTAGTTACCGGGAGACAATCCCGTTGCCGTTGCACTTGTTTGTGCTGGACTAGTGCTCCATGCATAGGTGTAACCACCGCTGCTACCAGTCACTGTCAAAGCAATAGAACCATTCGGCCCAGTGCAATCAGACGCAGTGATAACAGGAGATATCGCCTGCGTAAAGGCCGAACCGGCAACAGCCATAAAGACCGCATTGGGATAAACCGATGTTGTACCAGATGAAACATTATTGATCCGAATTGTCTGCAATAACTTATTTCGGTCAGCGCAATTGAGCGTTATCTCTATAAAGTAAAAGCGAGGATTATTTTGTGAGATCCCCTCTGGAGTATAGGGTCCCGCCGCCTGTCTTTTGATTCTTCCCATACCCTGCGCCACCACATTTATATTGCCATTAAACCAATCCGACAAAGTTTGATTGGTGAGATAAGGCGTTACCGTACCATCGCTAAAACCCAAACTGATATTGAGCAAACAAGCTACCGTGTTGGCTTCGGCAGAGAAACCCAGTAATCTGATCTTGGCAAAAGAAGCCGGTGTTTGTAGTGCCAATGTACCAGTTTGATTTCGCTGCACGAATAAGGCATTGTTCTGGCCATAAGAGGCCAATTGATACGAGCCCGCAGTGGTAGAGCTTATGCTTCCGGCATCGGGGAGACCGCCCGCCGTGACGCCATTGGCAGCTGCGAAGGCAGCTGAATACAACACGTTGTTCGAAGATGTAGCGTTGGGCCCATCTATTTGAGAGGTGGTTACAGCAAGCGAATTGGTGCCCGATTCGGCCACCACATCTTGGCTGAAGCCGGTTACCGGAACAGGAATAAACTGCGCTTGCAAACCCAGCGATAACAAGATGAACGATACCAACAAAAACAGGAGCTTCCTCATAAGCAAAAGGGCCGCCACTGGCGACCCTCGAATATAACAATAATCTAATTTATGTTACAAAGGTTGCATCCAGCCGTGATTGTCTTCTATGCGCCCTTCGCGAATGGCGGCAAGCTGCTGCTTGATGGCAGGCGCTGTCGTCCATGCGTCTACATCGAATTGCATCACAAAATCTTTGTAACATAATTCCTTGATCAATGAAATGGTGGCTGCCGTGCCGGTACCAAAAACTTCTTTGAGGTTTCCGCTCTTGTAGGCTGCCATAATCTCGTGCATATCTATGGGCCTCTCCTCTACAGTGAGTCCTTTTTCTTGCAACAGCGTCATCACCGATTGTCTGGTAACGCCCGCCAGTATGGTCCCCTCGCTCAGATCAGGCGTAACGGCAGTGTTGCCGATAATGAAAAACACGTTCATGGTGCCACACTCCTGTACATACTTGTGCTCGACGGGATCGGTCCAAAGCACCTGATCGTAGCCCTTTTTTCTGGCTTGAGCCGTGGCGTACATGGCTCCTCCGTAATTACCGGCCGACTTGGCATACCCTACCCCTCCGCTCACGGCCCGCACATACTTTTCTTCTACCCAAATTTTCATAGGGGCGCTGTAATAAGGACCAGTGGGACTAAGGATGATCAAGAACTTATAATTATCCGAAGGACGAACGCCGATCATCTCATCGCTAGAGAACATAAAGGGTCTTATGTACAAAGAGTGATCGGAATAAGGGGGTATCCACTGCT
>DNMB01000084.1:8665-9264 GCA_003489485.1 Chitinophagaceae bacterium
CGGCATTTGCATGCGCTCTGCAGACACATTGAAGCGTATGTAATTATCGTGAGGACGAAAAATAAAGGGGTGTCCACTTTGGTCTTTATAAGCCTTGATACCCTCGAAGATGGCCTGTCCGTAGTGCAGAGCTGCCACGGAAGGGCTAAGCGATAAAGGCTGGTAGGGCCTGATGACAGCGGGTTGCCATTTGCCGTCGATGTAATCAGCCTCGAGCATATGATCAGAAAAATACTTTCCGAAAGCAATTCCCTTCAGGTCCATTCCCGCTAACTTGCTACTTGCGGCACGAATTACCTTGATATCCAAAGCAGCTGTCATATTTCGCTATTTTTACAGCGGCGAAGAAACGAAAAAAAACTAACAGTTATTAGTACAAAAAATACCTAGCCTTGGAACTCAATAAAATAGTCCTCGACAACCGGATGCTGGCCGATCTCTACCAAGGCGTGCTAGTGTCTACCCCACAGGAGGGGTATCGCTGGCTGGGAGGCAGGGCCAAACCTATTTTGTTGGTCGTGAAGCAAGAATCGGCCCCCTTTTTGACCGATGAGGACCTGCAATTCGTGACCCGCATGCTCAATGCTTGCAAACTCACC
>DNMB01000148.1 GCA_003489485.1 Chitinophagaceae bacterium
AATCCGATCACCGTCAGAACCGCTGCAATAAAGTGCTGGTCGATCTCGAGCGGGAAGGGAACCAGATCTTTGGCGAATGAGAAAACGATCAGCGTAACCAGTACGTCGTGCAAAAGGGCTACGATAGTTCCCAGTGAGTAACGCCAATCGCGGAAACGGATAAAGATGTACAAGAAGATCACCAGCAGTGCGAATAAAGTAGCCTTGACCGCTCCAGACTTTAGGTCGTCTGAGATGGTGGGTAATACTTTTTTGGTCTGCGGAATGTATCTGTCGGATTTAAACTCTTGAAAGCTGATTCCGGCAGGCATGTAATTCTTGAGTCCTTCGTATAATTTGTACTCAACGATCGAATCGGCAACGGGGCCGCGCGTGTCCTTGATGAGATACGAAGTGGTGATATCGAGTTTTGAATTGTCTCCAATGGTCTTGATGATGGTATTTTCTCCTTCAAAGACCTGGTTCAACTCTCCTCTGATCTTTTCTACTTCTACGGGTTGGGGGAACTGTACCGTAAAGCTTCTTCCTCCGTTAAACTCCACACCATAGTTGAATCCGTTAAAGAACGAGCCGATACCACCGATCAGAACGACAACTGAGATCACATAGGCGATCTTTCTGTATTCGATGAACTTATACTGGGCATGCTGAAAGATCTTTCTTGAGATGCCGGTAAAGTATTCAACGTGTTTTTTCTTGTTGGTGAACATATCGCTGACCCAGCGGCTAACGAGGATACCACAGAACAAAGACAACAGAAGACCCAAAATCTGAGTGGTCGCAAATCCTTTTACAGGACCCAATCCAAAATAGAAAAGGATGATAGCAGTAAGAAGGGTCGTAACGTGACCATCGAGAACGGGAGGCAGTGAGCGGCTATACCCATCATTGATGGCGGTAAGATATCCCTTTCCTTTTTTCAATTCTTCTTTGATGCGCTCATAGATCACCACGTTGGTATCGACCGCCATACCGATGGTCAGTACCAGACCCGCAATACCGGGAGCAGTTAAGGTCGCACCCAATCCGGCGAGAATGCCTACGGTAAAGAGCAAGTTCAGAATAAGGGCAACGTTAGCGATCCATCCGCTGGTGTTGTAATAAAGCAACATCAACATAAAGATGACCACAAACGAAATGATAAAGCTCAGCGATCCGCCTTGAACAGCTTCCTCTCCAAGCGTGGGACCTACTTGTTGTTCTTGTACGATCTTGGCAGGAGCAGGCAGCTTTCCGATCTTTAAAATATTGGCCAGGTCGGCAGCTTCTTGCTGTGAATAGCTACCCGTGATGGATGATACGCCGTTAGGGATCGCGTTGATCACATTAGGGGCCGAGAATACGATATTGTCAAGTACGATGGCAATAGGATTACCTACGTTTTCTTCTGTCATTCTTTTCCAGATGGCAGCTCCTGCGGGACGCATGGTCATCTCGATCTGTACCTTACCGTATTGGTCAAAGTCTTGGCGGGCATCAGCGATCGCATCGCCTTCGAGTTTGGCTTGTGTACGGTTGTACGTTTTTAAGCCATACAAGGGCACAGCTGTGGCGGCAACACCATTCTTGTCTTTTTCGGCTACGCCATAAGCCCAAACGACATCAGATGGAAAATTAGCTTTGAATTCATCGAGGTAAATGCGGAACTGTGCGGTATCGCGAACGTTCACCATACCAATGGCGGCGGGGTAGGCTATGCCACCTTTTTCATCTTGAAAAGGCTGTGCGAACAGCAGGTATTTGTCGATGGTATTTGCCTGAGTGGCTGCCGTAACGGTCTGGGCTTTGTTCGTGTCGGTCTTGGTAGTGCCAATGGCGGCAGAAAGTGTTTTTGTTTTGGCGGTGTCGTTGCTTTTTGCAATAGCGGCATTGCTATCGGGAGCCAGTGTAGTATCTTTTTGGGCGGCGCTGCTATCGGTCTTTCCGCCATACTTGGCGTTAAAGGCATTCACCGTACGCTGCCAGGAACTAGCATAGCTGTTGTTCTTGAGCGTGTAGACTTCCCAGAACTGCAGGTTGGCAGTACTTTGTAATAATTTTCTTACGCGGTCTTTGTCTTTGATACCGGGTAACTCAACATTGATCAGTCCTCTGTTAGGTATGGGATTGATAGAGGGTTGGGCTACGCCGAATTGATCGATACGAGTTGTAAGACGGTCAAAGGTCAGATCAAAGGCCGAACGGGCTTGTTGGCGGATGTAGACCTCCACCTCTTGGTCGGTCGAGCCGATATTGATCGCATTGGAGCTGCCTCCGGAAAATAGGGTAGCGAGTGCACGGGTAGGTTCAAGCTTTTTGTATTCCTGAATAAAAAGAGTAATAAAATCCGCATCACTGTTTGCTTTGCGTTGATCGGCGTTTTGCAGCGCCTTCAAGAAATTGGGGTCGGTCGTATTGTTCGCCAGCGAGCGAAGCAATCCTGACATCTCCACCTCGAGGGTAACGTTCATTCCTCCTTGCAAGTCGAGTCCCAAGTTCAATTCTTCTTCTTTGGCTTTTTTGTAGCTCATGGCACCGTTGATGCCATAGGTTACCGTACTGTTCTCGTCCGCTTTGATGAGGCTGTCACGATATTGTGTCAGTCGTCTGTCGAGGAACTCCTGCCAAAGGGCTTGCGAATCTTTGTTGCCAGGGTACTTGGCACTGGCCAGCGGGTAGGACGACTTAATATACTGGGTGGCCTTCTCTTCGGCTTTCTTTTCAAAATTGCGGACCAGCCAGGTAAAAGAAAGCTGGTACAGCGAATAAATGATGAGCAGGACGGTGAAAAAACGAACCAGACCTTTGAGTTGCATACGATGGTTGATTTACTGAATTTTTAAGGACGGCAAAGATAGCTTTTTTAGGGAAAGTCCCCCAATAAAAACCCGGCAGTACCCTCTGATTTTTAAATCCTTACCCAATTGTGTTTTGTGTTGTATTTTGGGAGCAAGATGAAAAGGCCCTCTTTGTTTTTTTCGCTGCTGATTCTGTGCTCGTTAAGTCAATTTTTACGGGCGCAGCAGCCTCCCATACCACTTGCAAGTGCTGAGAAAAAAATAGCCAACAAAGCTGGCAAAAATTTGATATACAATGTTTTAAAAAGAAGCGAGGATAGTCTTTTGCGTTGCCTGGCCGACACCCCTTCTCGCTGGGAGATTCAGGTTATTTATACCCCGGTAAAGAAAAGCGGAAAACGCCCCTCTCAGTTTCGGGACCACCACTTTAATGTAGATCCCGACCGCTACCATTACCCGGCCTCTACGGTCAAATTTCCTATTGCCATTTTGGCCCTGCAACGTCTTCGGGAACTCTCCATTGCGGGCCTCGATCGCAACAGCACGTTGATAACCGAAAAGGACAGGCCCCTTCAGACCGAGGTGTACAACGATCCGACCTCGCCCGACGGACGGCCCACCATTGCGCATTACATCAAAAAGATTTTGCTGGTCAGTGATAACGATGCCTATAATCGGCTTTACGAATGGTTGGGCCAAGACTACATCAATGAGTCGTTGCACCGCTTGGGGTATAGCAATACAGCCATCTTACACCGGCTGAGTCTGCCTTTGAGTACAGAAGAAAATCGTTACGCAAACCCCGTTCTGTTCTTTGATTCAGTGGGGCGACTGCTCTATAAGCAAGACGGCACCCAAGCCCAATACAGACCAAGGCCTTGGTCTGTAAAAATGGGAAAAGGCTATATGAGTCGCGGCATGCTGGTGAAGGAGCCCTTCGACTTTTCTTTTAAAAATCGATTGCCCTTGACCGATCTGCATCACATGGTAAGACAAATCATGTTTCCTTCTTCGGTTCCTTCGAAAAGAAGATTCTTATTGACAGAAGAAGACTTGCTTTTTTTGCGCGATTATATGAGTCGTCTTCCCTCACAAAGCGACTATCCTTCTTACGATAGCACAGAAGTGGGAGACAACTATGTAAAATTCCTTTACTACGGCGCTGCTCCCGGAAAACCCGACAGTACGCTTCGAATCTACAATAAGGTCGGTAATGCCTATGGTTTTTTGATCGATGCAGCTTGTTTCGAAGAGCTTCGCACCCGTAAAAAGTACTTGCTGAGCGCTATAATATACTGTAACAGCGACGGCATCTTCAATGACGATCGCTATGATTACGATAGCGTGGGTTTTCCTTTTATGAAAGCGCTTGGAAGGGCGATCCGCGCAACGGCAATGCCCAAAAGCCAAACGCAATAGTTTGTCGTAACTTGCCTATTATTAAAAGCCGATCCTGCTATGGCACTCTCTAGTTTTTTAGATCGATTCAACGAACCCGAAACGCTTCGCATGGCCCAGCTGGGTCGAGAGCTGAGGGCCCGGGGTATAGACGTGATTGACATGAGCCTTGGTGAACCCGATTTTGATACACCCGACCATATTAAGCAGGCGGCCATCACGGCCATTCAAGAGAACTGGACACATTACACGCCCGTGGCCGGCTTGCCCGATCTGCGGCAAGCGGTTTGTCATAAACTAAAAAGAGATAATCACCTCGACTATTTGCCCGAGCAGATCGTGGTATCGACCGGTGCCAAGCAAAGTCTTGCCAATGTTATTCTCTCGTTGGTAGACGAGGGGCAAGAAGTTATCATTCCCACCCCTTATTGGGTCACCTATAGCGAGCTCGTTAAGATCGCAAGAGGAAAGGTGGTGGAGATACGCACCACTCCCGAAAGCGGATTTAAGATATCGCCTCGGCAACTACGCGATGCCATGGGGCCATCCACCAAGGTTTTTATGTTTTCCTCTCCCTGTAATCCCAGCGGAGCGGTCTACACAAAAGAAGAGTTGGCCGAACTCGTTGCAGTCTTCGAAGAATATCCCGATGTGTACATCATCTCAGATGAGATCTACGAGTATATCAATTTTATGGGGGCTCATTGCAGCATCGCCTCTTTCTCTTCCATTAAGGATCGTGTTATCATCATCAATGGGCTGAGCAAAGGATTTGCCATGACCGGTTGGCGATTGGGTTATATGGCCGCGCCACTGGCCATTGCAAAAGCTTGCGAAAAGGTGCAGGGGCAATTTACCAGCGGCGCCAACTCCATTACTCAAAAAGCTGCCGTGGCCGCTCTTACGGCCGATCTGCGACCCACCCATGAGATGGTCGACGAATTTTCTAAAAGAAGGGAGTTGGTCTTGGAATTGATCAAGTCCATACCGGGTATCGTGTGTCCTTCACCGGCCGGTGCTTTTTATGTGTTTCCGGATATGAGCCATTATTTCGGCATGACCGATGGCGAAACGATCATTCGCAATGCCGCCGATCTGAGTATGTACTTGCTCAATAAAGCACATGTATCTTCTGTAATGGGAGATGCGTTTGGAGAGCCTCGTTGTGTTCGGTTTTCTTTTGCCAACAGCCGCAGCAAGATCATGGAGGGGTGGAAAAGGATCAGTGAGGCATTGGCTGCGCTGCGAGTTGCATGAGTTTGTCGTGCAGTGAAAGCACCTGGGGTAGCAGACCAACTCGTTCATCATTGACAATCACAAAATCACAAAGCTTTAGTTTGATCGTATCCTGCAATTGAGTGGCCATTCTTTTTATTACATCTTCTTGGCTAAGGTTATCGCGTTGCATGACCCGTTTGATGCGCAAGTGTACCGGTGCCGAAACGCCGATCACATAATCGAGACCCTCTGCGGCACCACTTTCGAATAACAGGGCCGCCTCTCGCAGTGCATAGGCTGCATGTTGTTTCGATAGCCAAACATTGGCATCGGCAATGGTTGCTGGGTGTACAATTTGATTAAGCTGTTCTCTCTTCTCGGGGTCCTGAAAGACCAGCGAGGCCAGATAAGCTTTGTTGAGCGTTCCGTCTTTGTAGCAAGATTCACCAAAGAGATCGATGAGCGCTTTCTTCAGTTCGGGGTCGTCGTTCATCAGCCGCTTGGCGGCATCGTCGGCATAGTAGACCGGAATACCCAGGGTTTCAAAAATCCGGGCCACGGTGGTTTTGCCACTGCCAATTCCGCCAGTAAGGCCAATGCGAAGCATATTTATTTTTTCTCGGTAGCGGCCGGCTTGTTAAGTGCCGTCGTCCAATCCATGCTGATGGCAGATTTTTCGATCTTGAGATAGCTTCCGGGGCTGGTCTCGATCGAGAGGGTCGTGCCGTCTTCGTTTACCTTGTTGATGGTGGCATGAATGCCGGCGATGGTAACGATCTTATCTCCCTTGTTAAGGTTATCGATAAATGTTTTTTGGCTTTTGGCACGTTGCGCTTGAGGGCGAATAAAGAACAACCAAAATACCAAGATCATCAGACCCAGAAACACGAATTGAAATCCTCCAAAACCGGGTTGAGCAGGGGCTTGTAGCAAATAGAAAGAATACATAAAGGGAGTTTTTATTTTTTATCGGTTACTTCTGCTTTGAACACAAGGGTATGTTCTCGACTAGGCTTGGTGTTGGCCGTTACGAACACCTGTTTTAAGATAAAGCCACTGCCACTTCCATTGAACTTGGCCCTGATCGTACCGGTTTGCCCGGGGGCAAAGGGTTGTTCCGGTTTTTCGGGGATGGTGCATCCGCAGGTGGCGCCCACGTTCTCAATAATGAGCGGAAGTTGTCCGCTGTTGCGAAATCGCCAAGTGATCTCAATTTCTTTTCCGGGCACGAGCTTTCCTAATTCTTTTTCGATCGGGTCTATCCATTCAATCGTCGTAAAGGTGGTCGTGTCGTATGTTACCGTGTCGGCCGGCGCGGTAACCAGTGCGGTAGCGTCTACTGTTTGTCCAGCGGCATCGGTCGCAGGTACAGATGGGGTTTGTTTGCAAGCGGCCGCCAACAGTAGGGCGGCACTGGCTATTGCGATAATTTTTTTCATGTTTATCTAGGATACTGTTTGCAAATTTAACTTTTCGGGACCAAAACTACGATTTGCGAAAATCAACTTTGTGGAGC
>DNMB01000042.1 GCA_003489485.1 Chitinophagaceae bacterium
GATACAAAAAGCGCAAACAAATATTTTACCATCATCGGTCAGCGCGGGCACTCACTTACGACTCCTGCACGCAATTTCACTCGGAAGGCATTGCATCTGCAATACGAAAGCGGTAAAAGACTCTCCGCTCAAAGAAGCCTGTTACGTAGCAGAAAGCGCCGAGGGTATGGCGTCGTTAATAACAGAGCTGCAATACCGTCCGTTTGGAGAAGAGGAAATAATTCTTCGAAAGCACCTGCTAAAAGAAACATTCAACAATCAAAAAAATACCGCTACCCTTACTCGATGTTTATGGTAGCATTGTCGATCACCTTTCCCGATTCAGTGCGAATCAGACGGGCGGGGAACTTTTGTACCACGATATAATCGTGGGTGGCCATCACAACGGTAGTGTTGTAATCGCGACATATATGAAACAAGAGTTTCATGATCTCGTCAGAGGTCTCAGGATCGAGATTTCCCGTTGGCTCATCGGCCAAGATCAGCTTGGGAGAATTCAATAGAGCGCGGGCAATATCTACGCGCTGCTGTTCGCCTCCACTTAACTCAAAAGGCATTTTAAATCCCTTGCTTTTTAGACCGACCTTATCGAGCACATCGGCTATCTTTTCGTTCATCAACCGCTCGTCGGTCCAGCCGGTGGCGCGTAACACGAACTTGAGATTATCATTTACATTTCGATCGGTAAGCAATTGAAAATCCTGAAAGACCACGCCCAGGTTGCGACGCAGATAGGGTACTTTTTTCCAGTCGAGTCCCTTAAGGGAGAATCCGGCCACAGTGGCCTCCCCATCGGTAAGCGGCAACTCACCGTACAATGTCTTTAGTAAACTGGACTTTCCTGTACCGGTCTTTCCTACCAGATACACAAACTCTCCCTTATTGACCGTAAGATGTACGTCGGCCAAGACCAGGCTGGAGCCCTGGTAGATATTAACATGTCGCAGATCAATTATGGCTTCTGACATAGAGAGGTTTTATGCAAAATACTATCATTTAATGGCAATTGGCTAAAATTGAAGGCGCTCCTGCCCCAGCAGGATCTCGAGCGACTTGGAGGGCGCCGACTCAACATGCCCAATGACCTGCGCGGCTACGCCAAAAGATCTTGCCAGCTCAATCAGCCGATCGGCCGCAGCGGCCGACGTATACACCTCCATTCTCGTACCCATATTGAAGACCTGATACATCTCGCGCTGATCGGCCCCACTGGCTTTTTGGATCAGTTCAAATACAGCAGGAGGCGCAAACAAATTATCCTTGACCAGCTTCATAGGACCGGGTAGATACTTTAAGCATTTGGTCTGCCCGCCGCCGCTGCAATGAACCAGTCCGTGAATGTCATCAAAATGCTCCGTGATCATCTTGGCAAGCACCGGGGCAAACGTACGAGTCGGGCTCAGCAAAAGCTGACCCACCGTTACCGATTGACCCTCTACATTGATCGTATCGCTCAGCTGATGAGGGCCAATGTAAACGACCGATTCATCGAGCCCGTTATCGTACGACTCAGGAAATCGAGCGCCGTAGGTCTTGTGAAGACTGTCGTGTCTTGCGCTGGTCAGACCATTGCTGGCCAACCCGCTGTTGTAAGAAGTTTCATAATGGGTCTGACCAAAACCGGCCAGCCCAACGATCACATCACCGGGCGCAATCTTTTGGTTGGTGATCAATTTCGCCTTGGGCCAACGAGCCGTCATCGTACCATTGACAGTAATGGTTCTGACCAGATCGCCTACATCGGCGGTCTCTCCTCCCAGATAATGAATCTGGATACCATAAGAACGCATGGTCTCAAAAAAAGCACGCGTACCATCGATGATAGCTTCGAGAACATCACCCGGTATCAAGCGCTTGTTGCGATCGATGGTAGAGGAAAAGAGCAACGGAGAAGTTACCCCCACACAAAGCAGATCATCCAAATTCATTACGATGGCATCTTGGGCGATCCCTTTCCATACAGAAAGATCCCCGGTCTCACGCCAGTACAAATAAGCCAGGATACTTTTGGTGCCGGCCCCATCGGCATGCATGATGTTGACCCAATCAGCGTCACCGCACAGATAGTCGGGGTAGATCTTGCAAAACGCATCGGGATAAAGCCCCGGATCGAGCCCACGGGTAGCTTGATGCACCTCTTCTTTTTGAGCCGATACGCCGCGTTGTGAGTAGAGTGACATACTGGTTTGTAGCAATGAATTTGCGTTGCAAACTTACAGATTAATGCCGGTTCGGTCAACTCAAAACAGGTAGTTATCTTTGCGGCCCATGAAGGTCCATTTCGATATTGAGAACCTACCCACATTTAACCGTGCCGTCATCACCATCGGAACGTTCGATGGTGTGCATCACGGACACAGACAAGTGCTATCGAAACTTACCACAAAAGCAAAGGAGGTCGCTGGGGAGTCCGTTATCATCACCTTTCATCCACACCCCCGTAAAGTAGTGGCCTCAGCGATACTGGGGATCCGACTGATCAATACCCTCGAAGAAAGACTGAAACTACTAGCCACCCTTTCGGTCGATCATGTGGTGGTCGTACCGTTTACCGATGCTTTTGCCAACCTTACAGCCGACCAGTACATCAGTGATTTTTTGGTTCAAAAGTTCAACCCGCACACTATCATTACAGGCTATGATCATCAGTTCGGAAGAGATCGTCTGGGCAATTTTCAGTTACTGCAAGAGATGGCCCCACGCTATGGCTACCAATTGGAGGAGATCCCCAAGCATGTACTAGAGAGTATTTCGATCAGCTCTACCCGCATCAGAGAGGCATTGCTGCATAGCGAGATCGAAAAAGCGAACAGATTATTGGGCTATGAATTCTTCTTTAGCGGCACCGTCGTGCACGGCAATAAGATCGGCAGAACCATCGGCTACCCCACTGCCAACTTAAAAGTAGAAGACCCCGAAAAGATCGTACTCGGTAATGGCATCTATGCCGTAATGGCCCAGCCACAGCACCACTCAGTGCCCCTAAAGGGAATGATGAGCATTGGATTCAGACCCACCGTAGACGGCAAGAGCAGAGTGGTTGAAGTAAACCTGTTTGGGTTTGACGAAGACATCTACGACCAAGTATTGACCGTATATGTTCACCGCTATCTCAGGTCCGAAAAAAAGTTCGAAAACCTGCAAGCGCTGGTCGAGCAACTTCATATCGACAAAGCCAGCAGCTTGGAACTACTCTGATCAGAATTCGATCAGGTATTGAAGCTTCTCTGGCTCATCAAAAAAATCGTCAATATCCACGCTTAGCGTAACCTTTCGCTTGTCTTCGGATAGCTTTAAAGATTTTCCCTCTGCCTTGGTGGCGGGTCTAGGCAAATTGATCACATAGGTAGACTTCATCGAAAGTCCCATTCCGGAAAGCTCACGCATACCCTTTAAGAATTCGTCTTCTTCGGCTCTTGCATAGCGCTCTTTGTTCAGTACGCGGCGAATGCTGCCTTTTTCGATCGCCAGGTCATAATAAGATTCAAAGCTGCTGGGCGCAGGCATCTGTCTCCCACCTGTGGGCAATTTATCGCCCAATTGACGACGGGCTACATCTCCCAGCACTTTTCCGGACAAGGGTTGTATGATAGCAGCCTGCCCTGGATTGTCAAAGGGCATCCGGATACCGGTCTTCATTTTATCTTCACTAAAATCCATGTTGAT
>DNMB01000104.1 GCA_003489485.1 Chitinophagaceae bacterium
AACAATAATTTGTTTTACGATTGTAGCCCATCGGTCACAAGCCGTATTCGGCTCGACAAAGAAGATCTTCCACACTCTTTTTCTCCTTCGATGCGAAGACAGTTTCGCTATGCCGTCTCTCAAAATGGAGTATTGATGGATGGAAAGAGTACTCGCACCCGGATCAAGGCAAGATTAAAACTGTATAAGAAGCGTCCGGTAGGATGGGCACGAGACAAGGTTTCGATGGCGGGCATCAATTACTGTTCGCTGCAGTGGAATGCCTGTGAGGAGATTCCCTGGCCTGCCAACGGGGTGCCTTTTTACCAGGCGCCCAATAACCAGCCCTTTAAGACAAGGCTGAACCAGCAACACCCCTATGCACTCACCATTCGAGATGTCAACTATGAATTTTTGACCTTCAAATTATTTTACAATCAACAGGCCATAAAAACCATTTATCTGCTTGGCTCAGGTGATTGTGACTAATGATATGGTGCGGGGCCCTGGTTGATCAGCGTCTCGCACCTTTTTTATTTTTTACCCTTCAACTATGCTGTGATGAAACATTTACCCTTTGCTTTTTATTTGTGGATGCTGCTGCAAGGCAGCACGCTTACTGCCCAGGAGCTTCGTCATCAATTCGGGCTGGGATTGACCAGCAGTTTTCTTCCGGCCAATAGCATGCTGATCGGTCGGGTAGGGCTTGCTCAAATTCCGCAGACTACGATTTGGGCCGATTATAACCGAACGATAACGCGCTCAGCCAGCCAACTGCTTTGGGGAGCAGCGGTTTCGATCAACTATGAAAAGTTTTGGTACGACATCGATCGCTCTCTTTCTTACTATACGCCCGAGCGCGACTGGTATGTTTTTCTGGCAGCCGGCATCAAAAATGTGGAGTTGCATGGGTACGTAGGTAAGCGAATAGACCTGTATAGGAGCTCACAGGTGCGCCTGGGGCTTCTCACCCGACTGGGACCGGTCTTTCACATTAATCCTTATCCCAATTACACGGAGTCGGGTACAGGGTTGCGAAGTGATGGCTCTGTATTTCGTTTGTATGTGATCGATTTTAAAAGGCCACAGTGGTATGTGCCGTATTTGCGTGGTACGGTATCGCTCGAGCTGGTCAAACAATTTCGCTCGGGCGTGGAACTGGGCCTCTCTCCGCTGTTGTCCTTTGCTGCTTTTACCCAAGATGAAAGTTTGTTCACTACGGTTCCCGACGATATGAACTGGCGCAGCCTGGGAGAATTTCGAATCAACAGAGGCTTCTATGGAGTAAGCTTGGTCATAGGCAGACAGCAGCGATGAAAAATTTTATTTTCTTGATGGTATTGGGGAGTCTGGTCCTTGGGAGCCAACGCAGGGCAGTGGCCAGTGGCGTTCCCTTCGACTTTCTTTTTTTTATTAATGCGGCCGATACTATTAAAAGGCAAGCTGCTGTTTTAGAGCGCCCCGAACTTTTTAATGCCGGCTTTATCGACGTAGTCAATAACGGACAACTGGCGGCCTCGGCCCGGTTGGTGCGATTACAAATAGGGGAGCAAGGAAAATTCAATCTTCCCTTGTCGGTTTACGGGGGCGTAAGCAATGGTTCCTTTCATTCGGGTGCAATGGCTGTTAACTCGCTTAGAGGTAATGAGCATTTGGTGAGTCAATTTATAACACCGCTCAGCGGAATTTTGAATTTTAGTTTCGAGGGCACTTGGTTTGTGCGGTCCAATAGTTCTGTTACCAAGTGGGGGCTTCTTTACCAGATAGGCGAAAGGGTGCTTACGGGCAACAAAGTGTCGGCCTCCGGATTTTTTGCTCCGCAACGTCCCATTCATTTTGTGAACAGTTATCTGGTCACGGGCCTTTATTTTCAGACGGGTGCCTGGGAAAAGACCGATCAAAAAAATATGGGAGTCTGTTGGCTAGCCCTTCGCTATCATCTTTGCTATTCAGGCAGCGAGCAGCTTAGACAATTTCTGCCTTCGTTAAGAGGCCCGGGAATTTACAGTGGCTATTCGATGGGGATGGGAGTTCGCGTCAACACCCTGATCAATCTAAAAGCGGTGTACTACCAATATAAAAAAGCGCCTGAGCCGGACTATTTCTTGCCGATCTATCAGTTCTCTTTTAACTACACGGTAAATGGCGCGAGAAGTTAGATGTCGAGCTTGGCGTAGCGTGCATGACTTTCGATGAACTCACGACGCGGAGCCACTTCATCACCCATCAGCATGCTGAAGATGCGATCAGCCTCAGCGGCACTGTCGATGGTCACTTGCTTGAGCGTGCGGCTCGCAGGATTCATGGTCGTATCCCATAGCTGGTCTGCGTTCATTTCTCCCAGACCCTTGTATCGTTGAATGTTTACGGAGTCGTCTTTTCCTCCGCCTATCTTTTCGACCAGCGCTTTTCGCTGCTCTTCGTTATAGGCATAAGCTTGCTCTTTCCCTTTTTTGACCAGGTAGAGCGGCGGTTGTGCGATGTAAACATAGCCTTGCTCGATCATCGCCTTCATGTAACGGAAGATAAAGGTCAAGATCAGCGTGGCAATATGTGAACCATCCACATCGGCATCGGTCATGATGATGAGCTTATGATAACGAAGTTTGCTCATGTCAAGTGCCTTGGGATCTTCCGGTGTGCCGATCTTAACACCGAGGGCAGTGAACATGTTGCGGATCTCCTCGTTGTCGTAGATCTTATGCTCCATGGCTTTTTCTACGTTCAGGATCTTACCTCTGAGCGGCAGGATCGCCTGGAAACTTCGGTCTCTTCCTTGTTTGGCCGTACCACCCGCCGAGTCACCCTCAACGAGGAATAGTTCGCAGCGGTTGGGATCGCGGTCAGAGCAATCTGCCAGCTTTCCGGGTAAGCCACCGCCACTCAGCACCGATTTGCGTTGCACGAGCTCACGCGCTTTACGCGCAGCGGCACGGGCCTGAGCCGCAAGAATTACTTTAGCTACAATGTTTTTGGCCTCTTTGGGATTTTCTTCGAGATAGGCTTCGAGTACTTTAGAGACGGTGCTGTCGACCACGCCCATTACTTCGTTGTTGCCCAGCTTGGTCTTGGTCTGCCCCTCAAATTGAGGCTCTGGAACTTTAACCGAAATGATGGCGCTGAGTCCTTC
>DNMB01000092.1:0-3571 GCA_003489485.1 Chitinophagaceae bacterium
CCGATGGTCATTTTTTTCTGCAGCTTTATACCGGTCGAAAGCATCCAACTTTGGCGGGCACGTAGCGAAAGGCCCCACCAAAACAGTTCACGGTGCTCTACCCTTGCACCGGCCTGTAATTCGGTAGGTGCATTTGGCAAATAAATGACCAAGAAATTAGGGATGATCCGCGTATTGGCATCCACTTGCCATTGGTACGAACCATGCAGATAAAAATGACGATAGAGGCGAGCCTCTTCGTTTCGCTGCAGATTGCCGGTATAAAAATCAAGCTTCGATTGAATGAGCTGGCTAACCGAGGCGCCCAACTGCCACTTGGCAGACGTATAGGCTACCCCCAGGCCTGCATCGCCTTTAAAACGAGTGGCTGCTCCGCCCATGACCGGATCATTGCCGAGCGCATCGATCAACATGGCCTTGTCAATGGCAAATTGTTGAAAGCGGGCCTCGAGCCCTACAGAGAATTGTGCGCCATTTTGCATGGGGATGTGGTAGGCATAAGAAGTTTGGATTCCTCTTCTGCTGGTAGGACCCGTCACATCACTATAGAGATAGCCCCCTATTCCGATCTTGGCTTTTTGTAAATAGGTAGACCCGAACACCAAGGCCGTTACAGGGCTGCCCTCAATACCACTCCACATACTTCGATACGAGGCACCCAAAACGGTTTGTTGCTGTAAACCTGCCACTGCGGGATTATGAAGATTTCCTTGCAGATCGTACAGCGAGGAGTTCATCAACTGCTGTGCTTGCACAGTATGCATTGTCAAAGAAAGCAGCAGTATGGATAAAATGCGTTTCATAATAATTGGTTGAGTATTGACTAACGCAGTATCGTTACGTTACCGGTTCTGTTTTCTACTTTGTTATTGATAAGCCTGAAGGTGATCACGTAATAGTAGGTACCGTCAGGAAGAGGACTGCCCTTGTAGGTGCCATCCCAGGTATTACGATAGTTCTTATCCTCATAGACCTTCGCTCCATAGCGGTTAAAGATCTGCACCTGGGCATTGGCCAAACAATTTCCATTGGTAATTAACCAACGATCGTTGATACCATCTCCATTGGGCGTAAAGGCATTCATGGGCTTAATGCAATACGGCACCACGGTTAGAAGCATATCGTCGTTGGCAACGCAACCTTGTGGCGTGGTCACTCGCAGTGAATAGGTTGTGGTCGTAGCAGGATTTGCATTGGGATTGAGCAGGGCAGCATTGTTCAATGCCGTAGAAGGCGTCCACAGATAGGTGCCGGCCGAGCCGCTCGCCTGCATGGTATAGACATCACCTGCAATAATGATGGCGTCGGGCCCCGCGTTTGCAGTGGCACCAGGAAAGATCGTTACCGTCATGCTTCGTTGTGTAGAGCAAGTACCCAAACGAGCCAACAACGTATAGGTGGTTGTAGCAGATGGTGAGAATACAGGTGTGGCGATCGATGCGTTACTAACTCCTGTAGTGGGCGTCCAGCTAAAGTCGGTCGCATTCGACACTACTGATGGGGTAAAGGACGCTCCAAAGCAAATACTGGTTCCGTTGATGGGATCTAGGTTGAGCGTATTGGTAAAGGTGATGGTTGCCGTAGACGTGGCGGTGCAGGTGGTAACGGGGTTACGAGTGACCACGGTATAGGTGCCTCCTGCCAAACCGGTAAAAGTGTTGGAAGACTGCCAGCTGGTTCCTCCGTTAATGCTGTATTCATAAGGCGGATTGCCTCCGCCACTGGCCGTGATGGTGATGCTTCCTCCTGTAGTGCAATTGGCCCCAGTGGTGGCAACCGATTGTGTGAGGGTATTGGATACCGCCAGTGTGATGGTCTGTACACTCGATCTGCAGTTGGCCGCATCGCGAACCACAACAGAGTAAGTTCCTCCGGACAAACCTGTAAAGGTGTTGGCTGATTGCCAGGTGGTGCCTCCATCGATGCTATATTGAAGTGGCGCCGTTCCACCTTGCGCCGTAACCGTGATGGTTCCATTGGGTGCGCAATTAGGATCCGTTTTAGCCACCGATATACCGGGACCGGTTTTCTTTACAAACACCGTGTCGGTAAATATGATGTCACTGGCGGGGTTGTTACAGTCGCCATAGGTGACCTGTACCACATAGGCCGTACTATCTGCAGTAGGACATACACTGGGAAAATTCAGGTTGAGCACACCGGCAGCGGCCGTGCTGGTATCGGCCGTGTGAACTTGCACGCCATTGACCAGCAAGCGAGCCGATTTAAATCGAGAGGTGCCTCCCGAAGGAATAAAACGATAGGCCTCGTTCATGCCGACAGTGCCCCATTGTGAGGCATTTTTGCCGGGAGCCGCAATGGCCTGCGTGCGGGTGCCGTCTTGCATCCCTAAGATCGCATTACCCCCGTTCCAAGAGGTGCAGACCGGTTTGTCTTGAATATAAACCTCCACAATGCCAGTGGATTCATATATGACCATCTGGTGCGTGGCACGAGGAGTGGTACAGCTCGATCCGAAGTAAGGAATATCGTTATAGCTGGCAATGAAACGGCGTTTAGGGGCCGAGCCCTCAATTCTCCACTCGATCTTCTTATTGGGAGATGGATCGCTGGGATCGATATCATGGTAAGGACCAAAGATCATATTGGGTGCATAGATGCTATTGGGTATGGCACCTGTTGTACTGCTGATCGAGTAACCGCTACCCTGACCCCCGCGGCTAATGTCGAAGGTTAATGCCGAGTTAGAACCCATCAGTACGGAGCTAAAGCTGTTGCCATAATAGCAAAAACTAAACGGCAGGCTGATGGCCTGGCTCCAGGTATCATCAACATAAATGGAGCTGACCACCGTACCCGTTGGGGTAACATAGGCAAAGGGTTGATAGCCTGGGTTGGTCATCACATAGGTGTTGGTTTGTTTAATGTGGGGCACCTGCACCGAAATAGGCGTGCAACTCGTACCGCAAGGCAGTAAAATTGTCCGACTAGGTATCGTAAAAGTGGTGGCAGGGTTTTGGGCAAAAGCACCAAACGTAATGGTCAATAAAAGCAGACCAATTAGTATTTTTCTCATCAGCAGCGGTTTGAACAGTATATGGTTGTTTCAAATCTAAGGGTTTTTTGGTCCTTTAGTGCATAAAACAGCTGAAAAAGGCTACATTTGCAGCCCCTTAGCAACAAGTCTCTCCGGATGTGGTGAAATTGGTAGACACGTCAGACTTAGGATCTGATGCCGCAAGGTGTGGGGGTTCGAGTCCCTCCATCCGGACTTAGCAGTACATTTAAAACGATTTATGGCAACAGTTACCCGCTCCTCCATTGGCCAGTTACACGACCGTTTAACCGTAACGCTCGACAAAAAAGATTACTTACCCTCCTTTGAAAAGTCCGTAAAGGACTATGGTCGTAAGGCCAACATTCCCGGATTTAGAAAAGGGATGGTCCCCACGGGGCTCATCAAAAAAATGGTCGGGCCATCACTTTTTACCGACGAGGTGCTCAAGACCGTTGACCGCGAACTGATCGGCTGGCTGCAAACAGAGAAGATAGAGATCTTCGCCCAGCCGCTGCCCCTGGAGGCCGATTTTAACCAACTCGATTTTAATAA
>DNMB01000092.1:3954-6985 GCA_003489485.1 Chitinophagaceae bacterium
CCCGACCTGGCCAAAACCAAGGTAACGCGCTATGTGGTAACGGTAACCGACGAGATGATCGATAACGAACTGACCCGCTTACAGAACCGATACGGCAACATGAAAGACCAAGAATCGGTCAATAGCGAAGAAGATGTCATCAACGTACACTTTACAGAAGTAGATGCAAGCGGCCAGCCCGTAGAGGGCGGAGCGACCAAAGACAATTCGCTGCTGGTAAAATACTTTGCGGAAAGCGTTCGCAAGCAGTGGATGGGCAAGAAGGTCGGTGAGGCCCTCACCTTTACGCTAGCCGAGGCTTTCGAGCAAAAAGAAAGAGAGTGGTTGCGCAGCGACCTTGGCTTTGACAAGACAGACACTGCGGCGGATTCCAAACCATTCAGCATCTCGATTACCAAGATCGGCTTACTGGAAAAAAGAGAGTTGAACGAAGAATTTTTTGAGCAACTCTATCCCGGAAAAGAGATCAAGACAACCGAAGGGTTTCGCGAAAAGATCAAAGAAGAAATTCAAGCGCATTGGAATGCGCAGGCCACCAACCAGATCCATGACCAGCTTTATCACCAACTGGTAGATCATACTCCCGTTTCGCTGCCCGAGGCCTTCTTGAAAAAATGGCTGCAGACACAAGGAGAAAATCCCAAGACCCCCGAGCAAGCCGACGAAGAATATCCCAAGTTTGCCAAGCAACTGAAGTGGACCCTCCTTTCAGAAAAAATGGTAGCCGACAATGGGATTCAAGTAGATCCCCAAGAGATCCGTCAGTTTGCCAAACAACAACTATTCAGCTACATGGGCGGTGCGGCCATGGCCGAAGAGCAACCCTGGGTCAATGACTATGCCGAAAAGATGATGAAGGACCGCAAGTATGTAGAAGATGCCTTTCATCGCATTCAAACGCAAAAAATATTCGAGTGGGCCACCACCCAGTTAAAACCCACCGATAAAGCTATTTCGGCCGAAGACTTTACGACAATGGTCGAGAGTCACCAACACGATCACCACTAAGATTGGCACTCTTTCGCCGATGCTGCACCTGCTTCTTGTCATAGTATTGGCTGACATCCTGTCTTAATTTTGCCGACCCGCCTTTTGGACGGATATTTGCTACTATTGTTCTTAAATCAGAAAGCGCGTATGAGCACTCAATCGGAATTTGAAAAATTTGCCATCAAGCACAGGGGCATCTCCAGTAACACCCTGCACCAATACGGAAACCATCTGGTCACCGCTATGACCCCCAACATCATCGAGGAACGTTCTCTGAACGTGGCCGTGATGGATGTGTACAGCCGTTTGATGATGGATCGTATTATTTTTCTGGGCTATCCCATCAATGACGAGATCGCCAACATCGTTACGGCGCAATTACTGTTTTTGGATTCGGCCGATCGCTCGCGCGATATCAATATGTACATCAACAGCCCCGGGGGTAGCGTCTATGCAGGGCTGGGCGTGTATGATACCATGCAATACGTAAGTCCTGATATTGCTACCATTTGCATTGGCGTAGCCGCTTCTATGGCTTGTGTGTTGCTCGGAGCAGGTACCAAGGGAAAGCGTGCGGCCCTGCGTCACTCACGTATCATGATGCATCAACCTAGCGGAGCCATTGGCGGACAAGCCAGCGATATCGAGATCACGGTGAAAGAGATCAGAAAACTTAAAAAAGAACTTTACGAAGTGGTGCAATCGCACACCGGAAAATCCATTGAGCAGATCGAACAAGATTTTGATCGCGACAATTGGATGACAGCCGCTGAAGCTAAAGAATACGGATTGGTCGACGAAGTGCTCATTACCAATCCTCGTAAACAAAAGAAAGATTAATCGTACTATATGAAGCGTCATCCAATACAAGACCGTTCCTTTTCCGATCGCCCCGAGTGGCTGATGGAAGAAGAAGAAAAAGAAGAGCAACCCAAATCGGACCTGGGCATGTTCAGCAAAAAACTAGAGCGTTACTTCTTTGAAAAAAGATCCGTTTACCTCTGGGGCGTGGTAGATGACAAATCGGCCAAAGACGTGGTGAGCAAACTCTTGCTTCTCGAAGCCGATAAACCCGGCGAAGAGATCAAGTTCTACATCAATAGCCCCGGCGGTGTGGTCACGAGCGGTATGGTCATGTACGATACCATGCAAATGATCAGCAGCCCGGTCAGCACCATTTGTATGGGACTGGCCGCCTCCATGGGAAGTATCTTGCTGAGCGGAGGTGCCAAGGGCAAGCGTTTTATTTTTCCGCACGGAGAAGTAATGATTCACCAACCCTCACTTGGAGGATTTATTCGCGGCGTTAGTACCGACCTCGAGATCCAAGCTGAGCAGACCCGCCGGGTCAAAGAGATCGGGGCGGGCATTTTGGCCAAGAATTGCGGCAAATCGGTAGAACAGATCATGAAAGACTTTGACCGCGACTATTGGATGGATGCCAAGCAAGCCATTGAATACGGCATTGCCGATAAGCTGCTGACCAAGCTCTGACAGGCTGGTTTTGTAGGCGCAGCGGCTCACCTGATGCTGGTAAAGTCTACTCCATAAATTTTCAAACTACTGATTTTCAAATCTTTAAAATATTAACCGTCCCTTTCGGGGCGGTTTTTTTAATTTTGTGACATGGCTAAGAATACGCTTCATTGCTCATTTTGTGGTCGCAGTCGCGACGAGGTCAAGATCCTGATCGCCGGTCAAGACGGACATATTTGCGAAAACTGCGTGGAGCATGCCCGCGAGATCATTGACCAAGAGCTCACGGTCAAAGAAGACAAGAACAAAACCAACTATAAGCTCTCGGTAAAAAAGCCGACCGAGATCAAGCGCTTTTTGGATGAATACGTGATCGGTCAAGACGAAGCCAAAAAAGTGCTTTCGGTTGCCGTATACAATCATTACAAGCGACTGCAGCAACGCAGCACCGAGCTGCCCAATCAGCACGATATCGAGATCGAGAAGAGCAATATCATTATGGTCGGTGAGACCGGTACCGGTAAAACCTTGCTGGCAAAGAGTATCGCTCGTATGCTCAATGTGC
>DNMB01000209.1:0-6608 GCA_003489485.1 Chitinophagaceae bacterium
GTAGCCGTATCGATATAGCTTTCGTAGCGATCGCGCACCCGATAGACCCAATCGTAAGAGGGATGGGTGGTACCGGTTCCTACTACATGATACACGGGCTTACCGTTGATCTTCTCTAGCTGGGTATTAAAGACCGCCGTGCCGGCATTTATATACAGCCCCACTACAGTATAGTACACAACGTAGGTGATCCGCTCTTCGGCCTTAAAAGAGGTGTTACTGATTCCGCAAAATGTATCGGCGGTCGTAAGTTGTTGGGAGGGCCCTCCCAAAAAACCAGAGAGCACCATCAGTAAAGGCAATAACCAGCTAAACAACTTCATCCTTAAGATTAAAAAAATTACGAATTCGGCTTATTAATAACGCACCGGTCAGAGCGGGTAGTATCAGATTGATTATCCAAATAAGCAAAGCCGCCAGTACGATTCCCGAAGAAGTAGCCCCAAACCAACCTGCGATCCACAAGCCCACCGCACCGCGTAAGCCCAACTCGGGAATGGCAAAGGTAGGTACCAGTGCCAAGACCAGAAAGGTAAGTGATACGGTAACGAACAAAGGAATGCCTTGCAGCGGCACCTGAAAAAGTTGATAGACCAAATAGTACTGCATTAAAAAAATAAGATAGCGTAGCAGTGATAAAGACAACAGGGTGCGTAAGATGGCTGCATCGCAACTATCGAGCGCCTGTAACCACTTTTTAAAACGATCGGCCCACACCGAAGACGGATTAATTACTTTTTTTTGCAACCAGTTATTGGCATGGCTACTATTAAAATAAAGCAGCAGCATCAATACCAGCACCACAACAGTGGCCAACGCAGCGATCGACCAGCTCTGCGCAGCCCACTCAAAGCGAGATAGCAAAAAAGGACGAGCCAGTATCAATCCCGCCAAACCCATTGCCACGGTCACGATCAGTTGGCTAAAACTAGATACCACCGTTACCGATACGGCCGCTACCCGGTGAACGGGGTCAAGGTAGAGCACACGACCCAGATACTCCCCCACGCGGTTGGGTAAACTGACCGAAAACGATACGCCCGACAAAACCGCTTTGAACGATGTAAAAAGCGAAACGGATTGCAAGGGGGCAATGGCCAACTTCCACTTGAGCGATTCGGTTAGCCAATTAAGTAGCATGAGCAAAAAAAGAAGGGGAAGAAAAAAGAGGCCCTTGGTTCGCAAGGCCTCGCTAAGCTCGGTGGCAAGGAGAGAAAAATTGACCTGCTTTTTTAGCTGTAGCCAAATGATCCAGCACAGTAACACCATTAACAGGGGGCCTGTCAGGTAGCGAATAAAGATTTTGCTGGATCGCGAGAGCTTCATTAATCTTGTAAAAATACAAGGCAGGTTGCAAAAGGCTTCTAAAATAATTCTGGGGATCGATCCGGGCACCGTGATTATGGGTTATGGACTTATCAAGATCGTTGATGGTCGCCCTACCCTGCTCGATCTGGGAGTATTGAAACCGGGTAAGATAAAAGACAATCACAAACGGCTACAGCTGATCTTTAATACGGTAAGCGGCCTTATTACACAGTTTGCCCCAACGGATTTTGCGATCGAGGCACCATTCTTTGGAAAGAACGTACAAAGCATGCTCAAGTTGGGACGTGCCCAGGGCGTAGCCATTGCAGCGGCCATGCGCCACGGACTGGAAGTGACCGAGTACTCACCCAAAAAAGTAAAACAAGGGGTTACGGGCAATGGTAACGCCAGCAAGGAGCAGGTCATGAAGATGCTGCAAACGATCTTACAATTCAAGGATAGCCCAAAGTACTATGATGCCACCGATGCGGTGGGCGTAGCGGTCTGCCATTTTTATCAACACTACAAGAGAATTCCAGCTGCAACGGCCACCCCGACTGCAGCCAAAAGCAAACTCGCTAAAAAAAGCGCCAAGAAAAAAAATGATTGGGCCGATTTTATTCAAAAAAATCCGCAGCGCATCAGCAAAAAATAAAAAGCGCGTTACACTACAGGTGGGCCACGATACGAGCCTGCACCGAGCGAAGTTGCTCCTCACTGGCTTTTTGCTTACCGGGTTGAGCAAAGTTCAGATCATTAGAAGTATTGATCGGAATCAAATGCATATGCGCATGCGGCACCTCGAGTCCGATCACTGAGATTCCACAACGATTGCAGGGAAATGATTTTTCAATGGCCTTGGCAATAGGTTGTGCGAATACCAGCATCGATGCAAGATAATTTTCAGGCAGATCGAATAACTTATCGACCTCTACTTTAGGGACTACCAGCACATGCCCTTCGCGAAGCGGAAAAACATCGAGAAAGGCAAGGAATAGATCATTCTCAGCGATCTTATAACAAGTAAGTTCTCCGGCTATGATCTTAGAAAAAATCGTCATGGCTATAGGTCAGTTATTTTTATCATGCACTAATGGCATCGATCCTGAAATTCAAAACACCGGCAGGGGCCTGCACCTCGGCCGTCTCTCCAACCTTTTTTCCTAAGATGCCCTTACCGATGGGAGAGGTAACGGATATTTTTCCTGATTTGAGGTCGGCTTCTTTTTCGCTGACCACTTTATAAACGACCTGCTTATTGGTCTTGAGATTCGTAAGGGTTACTTGTGTTAAGATAGAAACCTTGCTGGTATCGATCGAAGAAGCATCAAGCACCCGCACATTGGCCAAAGCCCCTTCGAGTGCGGCAATACGGGCTTCTAATATACCCTGGGCCTCTTTGGCAGCATCGTATTCGGCATTTTCTTTTAAGTCTCCTTTTTCTCGGGCCTCGGCAATGGCACGGCTGGCAGCAGGTCGATCGACACCCTTCATTCGCTGCAACTCGGCCTTCATTTGTTCTAAGGTCTCTTGGGTTACATACTGAATCGTACTCATATAGGACGGTTTAACTCACAAAAAAAGAGCAACGCCTCAGCGTAACCGAAGCGTTGCAGTATTTAAGGGCAAATATACAAAAATTCGAATAGGTGATACGTCGCTAGCCGAGGGGGCCTTCTTTCAATTTATCGAGTAATACCTTACTCATGCGCTCGAAAGATTCGCGACTATAACCGGCAATATGCGGGGTCAGTACCACATCGGGGCGCTGCATAAGGCGTTGTAATAATTGATTTTCATCGGGTTGATAACTAGCGAGGTTTTCATTGGGCAAAACATCCAAGGCGGCCCCGGAGAGTTTTCCCTGCTCGAGTGCCAAAAGCATAGCCCGCAGATCGACCACTTCTCCCCTTGCGGTATTGATAAGGATGGGAGCTTGTAGAAGTGAATTGAAAAAATCCTCGCCCGCCAGTCCCTTTGTAGTGGCATCGAGCGGAACATGAAAACTAATGACACTGCACTGCGCAGCAATATCAGCCAGTGATGCCTCTTGTATATACGCAGCAGCAAACCCTGATTTGTGAATGTCGTTTGCCAGCACCTTTACATTAAAGGGTGCGAGCAAACGGGCAAATTCACTTCCGGTATTTCCATAACCGATAACCCCTATGCTCTGACCGCTCAGCTCCGTACCTCGATTCTCTTTTCTATTCCAGATTCCTTTTTGTATTTCGCCATACGACCAATTGATTCGATGCAATACCGATAACAACATGCCAAGCGCGTGTTCGGCAACAGCAAGTCGATTGCCTTCGGGACTACTGAAACACCAGACCCCTTTTGCAGCGGCCGCTGCAGTGTCGATTAACTCCATTCCGCTACCGAGTCTTCCGACCCATCGTAGTTTTTTTGCCTTTTGCAAAAGCGACGCATCGACTGCGATGCGGGTCGTAACGACCAGTCCAACGGCATCTTCAATTGATGCATCGAGTTCGCTTCGAACAATAGCGGGCGCATCTACCACGGTATAGCCCATGGCACGAAGACCTGCTGCCAGCAACGGGTGCGCTATGCCGGTAACGATCACTTTTCCTGTATGTTCAATAGTAGACAACAGAATGCAAAATTAGGTATTGGCGGTGGCAAGCATTCGAAAACTCAATTCGCCGAACTGTTCAACGCTAAGTTGCTCAGCTCGCTTGTCGAAGAGGGGATCCTTTAGCACGCTTGCATCAAAGAGTGGCTTTAGTGCATTGCGAAGGGTCTTTCTTCTTTGTCCAAAAGCCGTTTTAACTAAAAGGGTAAAATCAGCCTGGCTGCGCATGGCAGGAATGTCCTTACGAGGCGTTAAGCGAATGACCCCGCTCATCACCTTGGGCGGGGGATCGAAACAACCGGGAGAGACGTCAAAGAGATAATCCACGGTAAAAAAGGCCTGTATTAGTACCGATAAGACCCCATAGGTCTTTGAGCCGGGTGCGGCAGCGGCGCGTTGGGCCACTTCTTTTTGAAACATACCTATTATGGTCTCGATCTGTTCACGCCACTCCAGAAGAGTAAACAAGATCTGACTAGAAATATTGTACGGAAAATTGCCCACCACGGTAAAAGAAGAGGCAAAGGGAACTTGCATCGCTAAAAAATCTTGATGCAACAAACGGCCTTGCAAGGATGGGTAGTGCTGCAGCAGATAATCCACCTTTTCTTTGTCGAGCTCGACCGCCTTAAACTGGACCCCCGGCAACTCAATAAGATGACGGGTTAGGGCGCCGCCGCCCGGCCCCACTTCGAGCAGCTGTGTAAAGGGGGTTTGCTGCAAAGCCTGCAAGATCTTGCGAATAATGTTCTCGTCTCGCAAAAAATGTTGACCCAGCGATTTCTTAAGCCTGTACATCTTTACAAATGTACTCGTATTGACGACGCGATATTTCGCTAATTTTACAGTAATATACATCCATGAATACTCCCAAGCCCATCATTGGTATCTCTTGTGGCGACCTGAACGGTATTGGCATTGAGCTTATCATCAAGACCTTCTCCGATACGCGTCTGCTCGATCATTGCACGCCGGTCATTTTTGCCTCGAATAAGGCCATCAACTTTTATCGCAAGACCATACCCGAGTGCAATTTCAACTACGCCAGTACAAAAGAACTGAACCGGATCAATCCTAAACAGATCAATCTCTTTAACTGCTGGGAAGAAGATGTAGATATTACACCCGGGCAACTCACCGACATAGGTGGTCGCTATGCGAGTATCTCTTTACAAAGTGCTGTGGCAGCCCTCAAACAAGGCCAGATCGATGGATTACTAACGGCCCCGTTGCATAAAAAAAATATTCAGTCTCCTGATTTTTCTTACACGGGTCACACCCCATACCTGCAACAGATATTTGGTGCAAAAGATGTGGTCATGCTGCTTTGCGCAGGAGACTTTCGGGTGGGCCTGGTCACTGAACATGTGCCCGTTGGTGAAGTAGCCGCCAAACTGACCAAAGAAAAAATTGTAAGTAAGCTGATCTTATTGCATCAAAGCCTGCAAAAAGATTTTGGGATCGATAAGCCCCGCATTGCGGTGCTGGGATTAAATCCACATGCCGGAGACGAAGGACTGATCGGAAAAGAAGAAGACACCATCATTCGCCCGGCGGTCAAAGATGCCAAGAACAATAACATACTGGCCGTAGGGCCCTATAGCGCCGATGCCTTTTTTGCGCGCAGAAGTTTTGAGCAATTCGATGCCGTACTGGCCATGTATCACGACCAGGGACTCATACCGTTCAAGACACTGGCCAGCGGTGAAGGTGTTAACTATACGGCAGGGCTGCCCGCTGTTCGCACCTCTCCCGACCATGGTGTTGCCTTTGACATAGCCGGAAAGAATAAGGCAGACTACAGTTCTTTCTTGATGGCTCTTTTCGAATGCATCGACATCATTAATAGAAGAAAGGGATACGCAGACAACAGAAAGAATCCGTTGCGCAAAGCCTCGCGCGCCATGTTGGCCAATGCAAAAGACGAAGCGCTCGAAGACTGATCGAACGTTTAACGAAACAACGAAGCAGGTAATCCCTTGTTAAGGGTATAGCGTTGGTACTGGATGGTAACTTTTCCCTTTTGCGGTAAACCAGTCGCTTTCTTGGTACCATTATCGTAATCGAGCGTAGTTCCCTTTGGAAGCTTATAGTCTCGCGTATTAAATTCCATATCGACTACAGAAGGAAGACCGCACCAACTGTACGCACCGTACTTCATACGAATGGAGTAGGTTCCATTCTCTTTGGTACTGACCACAGAGCGTCTAACGAGCAGCTGATCGGGATCGATATAGAGGGTAGCCCGCGTTATGGATTCTTCTTCGGAGAGCGGAAAGATCTTGACCACTTTGCAAACCACTCCATCCACTACTTCATTGCCTGCGAGCACCGCCTCAAAATTGGTGAGCCCAAGTACATTGTTCATATTGATGTGAACGGTGCCCTTGGGAATAAAAGAGATCCCCTTCTCATTTTTGACCAGTAACTGATCGGGCTTTCGGTAATACACCATCACTTGCGATACGGGCGCCTTAATAAAGATCACATTGGTCACCAATCGGGCACTGGCCGAGTAATCGCTTACCAGATCGTACTTCTTTTTTACACTCCCCAACAAGGCAACTGCCTCCGGATCGCTGGCAAGGGCTGTGATCGGCTGTATCAGCAACAATCCCAAAAAAATAATTACTTGTTTCATAGTCATAGACGATATGTCGTCAACTTAAAATATCTTTTTTTCGATAGACCAAAATGGCGGTGA
>DNMB01000209.1:6986-8873 GCA_003489485.1 Chitinophagaceae bacterium
ACCGGATTTTCGATGGAACCCGGAATACTAACTCCCTCGGGCGTTTTCTCTACATAAAAGAACCCTTTCCAACCCAACATATGCGTAGTGAAGGACCAGGGGTTGATGGTCTGTTCAAAAACGGGCACCTTAAGTTGTTGCAAGATGGTAAAGATGATCACGATACAAACCGTGGCCACGATCGGCCCCAGTGAATTATCGGAAAATACAGAGAGCAGAATAGAAAGGGCTGCGATCATAATAAGCGCCAGCGCGGCAAAGAAGAATGCGGCGATAAAGCGCCACACCACGTCTGTATTACTGATAATATGCAGATCGGTCTCTTTAAAGACCACCAGATCGTTTGAGCCAAAAAGCAGCAAGCTGCCCACCAAGGCAAATAAAGCCATCCAAAGCAATAGTAAGATCACATACACAGCACTCGCCGCAAATTTGGCCAACACCAGTTCGGCACGCGTAACCGGCTTGGTCGCCAGCATGCGCAAGGTACCACCGCTGGCCTCTCCTGCGATCATATCGCCGGCGATCAAGGCCACCAAAAGGGGAACATGCACCAAGATGATGTGCAACACCGCCACACAGACAAAGTATCCATTTAAGATGCCAGCGAACGGGATCTCGAACGTATCGGTCTGGCTATCGGTAAAGAATAAGATAAACTCATTGCCATTCACCTTTAAAGCAAATTGAATGAGCAAAATGATCATGGCGATGGCCCCGAACGCAATAAAGGTGCGAGGGCGTCGAAAGACCTTGAACAATTCTATGCGCAATACATCAAAAAACATTACTGACTGGTTAGCGATAAAAAATAAGCTTCTAAGAAATAGCGATGCGCAGGCTGTTGCTGCAATTCAAGAGCGGTGGCCTTTTGCAAAATGCTTTGCATACTGGCCTCCATCAACTTTTTTCCTTTATCGATAATGAGTACCTGATCGGCGATCATCTCAATCTCACTTAGCAAATGAGAAGATACGATGATGGTCTTGCCCTGCTCACGACTTAACTGCAAGATCAGTTGTCTCATATCGGCAATACCCTGTGGATCCAATCCATTGGTCGGTTCATCGAGTATCAGCAGATCGGGGTCATTAACAAGCGCACAGGCAAGGGCCAATCGCTGCCGCATTCCTTGCGAATACGTTCCTACCCGACTGCTTAAGCGAGCTCCCAACCCTACCATGGCCAATAACTCCTTTAGTTTATTGTCTTGCGGACGCACGCCACTGAGGCGAGAGAAGATCCGAAGGTGCTCGAGTCCGTTGAGGTATTTATAGAGATCGGGCTTTTCAACGATAGCCCCCACTTTAGAAAGTACTTCGTAGCGATGAGAGCGCAGCGGCATGCCAAATAGGGTGATCTCACCGGCAGTAGGCTCAATTAAAGTGAGCAACATGCGAATGGTAGTAGACTTTCCGGCGCCGTTCTGTCCTAAGAAACCGTAGACCGCACCGGCGGGCACGGAAAAAGTAAGATCATCGACCGCCGTAAAATCGGCAAATTGCTTGGTGAGTCCTTTTACATCGAGTACAGCGGCCATAATCAAGTAACAAAATTGGCGGTGATAAGTTTCAGGGCTATAACGAAAAAATCCTCCGCGATGGGCGAAGGATTTTGTTAGCAAAACGGTAAAGCTTATTTCTTGTATTGTGGAATCAATCCGTTGGCCAGTTCGACCATCTTTTTGATACCCTCTTCAGGAAGATTCCCTTTCTTGAACTCGGCGAGCACGTCGGGGAGCTTATTTTCCATCTCCATTAAGAAATGTTCTTCGAAGTCTTTCACCTTGCTTACGGCTACTTCTTTGAGTAGTCCATTTGTACCAAGGTAGATGATGGCAACTTGCTTTTCTACCGCAAAGGGAGTGTACTGCGCTTGCTTAAGCAC
>DNMB01000101.1 GCA_003489485.1 Chitinophagaceae bacterium
AGCAATGGTGTGGGCGCTGCAGGTAACTCTTCTTTTTCGATCAATTGCATCTGCAACTCCTCGGGTTCATCAGCGGGTGTGGGTGCAGGAGAAACAACCGCTGTAACCACTGCTGTTGGAGCTTGTGCTGCAACAGGTGTGGGCGCCTCTGCATAAATATTGGCAGGCCTTGTCAGATATCCTCCTGCTGCCGGGCCGGCACTAACCGGAGCAGCCGCTGCCGCCAAATAACTGGCATCCGTCTCTAACACAGCTGCCGGACGCACCGAAGCAACAGCAGGCTCCACTTCGATCTGCACTTCGGGCTGCAAAGAAGAGGATGGTGTTGAAAGTTCAAAATGAATGATGGTCTCTTCGCTGCTAGCCGGAGCAACGGGTAAAGCGGCTTCTACAACAGGCTCTTCTACCAACCGAGGCATCAATGGATCGATTGCTTCTACTTCGACGGCGGGTGTTACCGAGGCTGATGCAAAGGGAGCTGGTGGCTGTGGCGTCTCTATTTCGGCCACCACCGCTGGAGCTGCCGTGGCAGTAGAGGCAGCAGGTGGTGCGGGTTGCTCACCGAGTACCATGATAATTTTTTCTTCTTCGGGCGCTGCCTTTTTAAAGGGGGTGATACTGGTGGTGTCCTTATGTTCAAAACCTGTTGCGATCAGTGTAATACCTAGTTTGTCTCCCAATAGATCATCATAACCCATTCCCAAGATCACGTCGGTGTTCTCTCCTGCCCGGGTAAGCAAATATTGTTGGATCACCTCTACTTCATCCATGGTGAACTCATATTCTCCTCTCGACGAATTGATGTTGATAAGGATCCATTTAGCACCCTTGATCTCATTATCGTTGAGCAAAGGAGAATTCAATGCCTCTTCGATGGCGAGTTGTGCACGATGTGTGCCCGCTACCTCGGCATGGCCTAAGATGGCACGACCGCCATTACGCATAACAGTGCAGACATCGGCAAAGTCTACATTGATCTGACCGGTACTGTTGATCACATCGGTAATACAACGAGCGGCGGTGGCCAGCACATTGTCTGCCTTCTCAAAGGCTTCGCGCATTTTTAAATTACCGAACTGATGACGCAGCTTATCGTTACTGATAACAAGCAGCGTATCGACTTGCTGGCGAAGTTGACGAATGCCTTCTTCGGCCTGTTGCAATCGCTTTTTCCCCTCGTAAGCAAATGGAGTGGTAACGATCCCCACGGTAAGAATACCCAGATCCTTACAGATCTTGGCAATGATGGGAGCGCCCCCTGTTCCGGTACCACCACCCATCCCGGCGGTAATGAACGCCATCTTTGTATTGACCTCGAGGATCTTTCTGATCTCTTCGAGTGATTCTTCGGTAGCCTGGCGACCGATATCGGGATTGGCTCCGGCTCCCAGTCCCTGTGTCAGATGAGGACCGAGTTGTACACGATTGGGAATACCACTGGCAGCCAAAGCTTGCGCATCCGTATTACAGATAACGAAGTTGACTCCTTCAATTTGCTGATTGAACATGTAGTTGACTGCATTGCTTCCGCCTCCTCCTACACCTATAACTTTTAGGATGGAAGACTTTTCGGTGGGCAGATCAAAATGGATCATGAGCGTTGGGTTTTGGAATGGTTGCGAATGGGTTAGTATGGTTGTATTTTATCCAAGGTGTTTGTCTTCTTCTTCTTTGAACAGATCGATGATACGGTCTTTGAACTTGCTCCAAAAACCGGTCAGGTTGCGGCGATGCTTCATCTGCTCTTCGCTTACACCCTCCGATTCGACCGTCTCTTGGGTAGCGACCCCTTGACCACGACGCAATCCGTCAGGCACTTGCACCTGGCGATAGCCTCTGTCGAAATCCTTACGGTTGTGCTCATAGTCATCATATCCTTTTAAGATAAGACCGATACAGGTCGAGTAAGTAGGCTTTGAAAGTTCTTCGATATGACCCGCTGCCAAGTGTTCATTGGGATAACCAATGCGTGCATTGAGTCCGGTCACATACTCCGTTAACTGGATCAAATGCTTGAGCTGCGATCCGCCACCCGTCAGGATGATCCCTCCATTGAGGGCTTTGTTATCTAATCCAACTTGCTTTAGATGATAGGTAACAAAATCCATGATCTCGCTCATTCTGGCCTGAATGATATTGGCCAGGTTCTTTACACTGATCTCCTTGGCGGGCATACCGCGCAAACCAGGGATAGTGATATAGGCATTCGACTTTGCTTCGTTGGCAAGCGCACCGCCAAACTGTACCTTCATCTGCTCGGCTTGTGTCTTCAATACCCCTAATCCTGATTTGATGTCGTTGGTAATATTCTCTCCGGCAAAAGGAATAACAGCCGTGTGCTTTAGAATTCCTTCGTTGAATACGGCCAGGTCGGTCGTACCCCCGCCAATGTCTACGATGGCCACACCAGCCTCAAGATCTTCTTGCCCCATTACGGCGGCAGAAGAAGCCAGTGGTTGCAGCACAAGGTCCTTGGTGGTCAGACCAGCTTTTTCTACACTGCGGTTGATGTTGCGAATGGCGTTCTTATCGCCGGTAATGATATGAAAGTTGGCACCGATCTTAACGCCTCCGTACCCAATGGGATTGGCAATGTTGGGAATATTGTCTACGGTAAACTCCTGAGGGATCACATCAATGATCTGGTCGCCGGCAGGAATGTAGGTCTTGCGCTGATCGTCTACCAGCTTATCGATCTCGTGCTGGGCCACTTCTTCGTCAGTGCGTTGACGCACCATATCGCCACGCGTTTGCAAACTTTTAATGTGATGACCGGCAATACCCACATATACCTCGCTGATATCGAGATTGGGATTCGATGCAAAACAATTGTCGAGCGCGGTACGGATCGCCTTGATGGTCTCGTCGATGTTGAGCACCTGACCGTGCTTGACACCGTTGGAGTTGGCCTTACCGAAACCGAGGATCTCGAGTTTGCCGAACTCGTTCTTTCTTCCGGCAATCACTGCGATCTTGGTCGTACCGATGTCCAGACCGACAATGATAGGATTTTCGTTGTTCATAATGATGGGTTTAGTTGTTGTTTGATTTTTTTTGTTTGGATAGTATAGATCGATTGGTATCTACTGTGGTAGCGCCCGGAAGCACCGTCTTCAACTCATCGAGAGAAGGATTAGGTTCATCGGGAAGCAGCGGCTGTAAGGGCTTTGGTAGTACCCTCACGATAGTGTCGTTCTCTGCAGCGGTGGCATCCCTCAATAATTTTTCGACACTTCTTCTCAATTGCAGGGAATCTACCTTGGCGCCACTCACACTTCCTGCCAACACCTGCCCGTCGAATCGTACATCGATCATTCGATAACGACCAAGACCCGCCTTGCTGAGTACCTGCTGATAAAATATCAGCAATCTGCGCAGCTTGCCTTCCACATCGTTCAAACTGCCCAGTTTAACGATATGATCGCCCACCACCGGAACAAGCTCCCATTGTTGCTCGGAGGTAAAATCGATCTGCGCTACTTGTGAGGCCCAGAAAGAATCACGAACCAACAGCTGTGCCATCGTAAAGACCTGCTGCAAGAGCACCGTATCTGGTTTTTTAGAGAGAACGGAATCTGAAAGACCCGTAAAGACGGGCACCTTGATGGTCTTTTCCAAAGACAAGGGCATAAGTCGGCCTTGTTCGTCGAGATAACAAGAGCCTCCACTGATGGTAAATAATCTGGCGACCGGGACTTTCTCTTTCACTTTTACATGCAATACATCCTGGTTATCGAAATACAATTGCACATCTCTGATCCAGACATGCGACTTGATCTTTTGCTCTACTTGTCGCAAGTTGAATAGTGCCAAGAGCTCACCGCGCACGCCTGCCGTAGAACGCTGAAGCAACCTCTCCACATCTGCTTGCTTCAGGAACGCTCCTCCCGGACCGGCATTGATCTCGATGGTATAAGAGCGCAGCCTTTCTTTGTTTCTTCCCCGCACGGCGGCAGCCAGCAGCATGATCATGCCAATGGCAATTCCCATCCAAAAGGAAAAGAACAAAATGCGTTGTATGGTTCTTTTTATGTTCACTAGTATATCTATGTTGTTATATTCTCCATTCTATTTTTTAGTAGCGCTGGCAAGCGGTCGATATCTCCGGCGCCTGCCACTACAATTACCTGTTGTTGAGAAGACCGC
>DNMB01000089.1:0-4137 GCA_003489485.1 Chitinophagaceae bacterium
ACTATCGCGGACGGGTCATTTTTCCCATTCACAATCACAGTGGCAAAGTGCTTGGATTTGGCGCCAGAACCTTAAAGAAAAATGATTCTGCGCCCAAGTACATCAATACTCCCGAAAACGAGATCTACGTAAAAAGCAAGGTACTGTATGGTTCGTACTTTGCCAGACAGGCCATTGACAAAGCCAACGAGTGTTTGCTGGTCGAAGGATATACCGATGTGTTATCGCTGCACCAGGCCGGCATTGAGAATGTGGTCGCCTCAGGAGGAACGGCCCTTACACCCGATCAGCTTCGGTTGGTAAAAAAATACACCAATAATCTCACCATTATTTACGACGGTGATGCGGCCGGCATCAAAGCGGCTTTGAGAGGTCTTGACCTGGCCCTAGAAGAGGGCTTGCATGTGCAATTGGTGCTTATTCCCGATGGGGATGACCCCGATAGCTATGTAAACAAAGTGGGGGCTGCTGCTTTTCGGGAATTCGTGCAACAGCATAAAAAGGATGTTATTCTTTTTCAGCTCGAAGTAGCCCTGCGCGATGCCGGCACAGACTCGGCCAAAAAAGCAGCGGTAGTGAACCGAATGGCCGAGACCATCTCGCGCATCAACAAGGCCGAAGATTTTACCAAACAGCAAGACTATATCAAGCAATGCGCCACTGTCTTAAAGATAGACGAGGCCGGGTTGCATACTCTTGTCAACAAATACATCCGCGACCGCATCACTGCGCTAGAAAGAAAGGCCGCACCTCTTTCTTCTGTGACCATCGAAGAAAATGCGCAAAAGTCGGCCGCCAGCAATTTTGACGATGCCACTTTCTTGCTACTGTTCAGGGATGAACTGCAAGAAAAAGAAGTGGCGCGGATTTTACTTGAATACGGTCATCGCTCATGGAACGAGGCACAGCGTGTAAGCGATTTTATTTTAGAGGAGATTGCCGATGAGAGTCTCATAGAGAACGAAGAGGTCAGAAAACTTTTTTCGGCCTACCGTTCTTTGCGACAGCAGGGCGAGGATCCCAACGGCCCGCAATATTTTGTGCAACATCCCGATCAACAGCTTAGTACACTGGCCGTATCACTGTTGCAATTTCCGCACGAAGAGAGTGCCCGCTGGAAGACGGAGTTCAGCCAGCAGACCGGTTACCAGGCGCGCTTGTTCGAACAAGACTACGATGATTTTATCACTACCCTTTCGGCCGGACAAGAGAGCAGTTTACAACATTTTTTAAAGGCCGAAGAAGATCGATCTGCCGAGGTCGTGCAGTCTGCCATCCACTATCTGAAGCTTAGAAAGATCAAGCGCATGTTGCTGGAAAACCAACAAGACATGGAAAAGCAGCATAGTGCCAATGAATTCAGCGTGCTTCTGCAAACACATGAGCACTTGAAACAAATGGAAATTGCGCTGGGAAAACAGTCCGGGACGGTGATTATTCGCTAATCACGGCCACCTCACAACGGCTAAAGCGAAGGGCGCTCCAAACGTGGTCTAACTCCACGCGATCGATACTTTCGTACCCGCCTCCGGTCAGCTGGTTCCAGCTAGCCTCTCGGTTAAGGTCGGTAACGATCTTTGAGGTGCTTTTAGGATAAGCTACCCAGAACTTAGAATTTTCCTTTAAAGAAGGCATCACATCTCTCAGAATGCCATTTAGTTGATTCTCATTGACGGCAAAGATCAATGCAAAATCGACCTTTCTGCTCTTGAGCAATGGGGTCATATTTTTTGCAAAGGAGAGCTTGCTAAACTGTTTTTCGATTGAGGAAGGAAGGCCTTGAATTAAGAGGTTTTTCTCATCGGCCAATTGCAACTTATCAAACAGGTTCTGTGACATAGGCGAATCTTTAGCAGGGTTGTAAAGTTAACGATTTTTACCCTAAGGAAGACCGCAAAAAACGAGAAAATCTACGATAAAAATGGAGATCGAAAACAAGAAATACTGAGAACCAGCGATTTAACTTACTGTGAGTTTTTTCGCTGCGCCTTGCGACGATCCCGGCCCTTAAGAATGGGGAGCTTACCTTCTTCCCCTCTAAGTAATCGACCGATATTTTTTTGATGCGTAAGAAGCACCAGCAAGGCTACCGTAATGGCAAAGACACGGTAAAGAGGATTATCGACGTTGAAAACAACAAGGATGAAAATAGGAAAACTGATACCGGCCAAAATACTGCTCAACGATACGAAACGGGTCAAGTAAAGCACCAACGAGAATATCGTAATACAACCTACAGCGGTCAAAGGAGATATACCCAGCACCATCCCAAAAATCGTGGCGACGCCCTTTCCTCCTCTAAAATCGGCCCATATCGGAAAGATGTGTCCGACTACGGCCGCCAATCCCAGCAGGGTCTGCAGGTTTTGAAAAGCCATTTCATTATCGACGTAGTCGGGTAGCAAAAAAGCCAATTGCACAGCCAGTACGCCCTTGAGCATATCCGCTATCATCACGATCGCGCCCCATTTGGGCCCCATTACTCGGTATACGTTGGTAGCGCCGGCACTGCCGCTTCCATATTCTCTGATGTCTATACCAAAGAACCTGCGGCCTACCAACACAGCAGTAGAAACACTACCTAACAGGTAGGCGATCAGCAAAAGCAGAATTTCATTCATAAAAACTGGCTTAACAAAAATATGACAATTTCTTAATATGCCAGCCGGAGCATGATCCATCCGGAAAGTCTCTCAACAGATCGAAGTTGTAATGTAAGTTCAGTACAAATTAATTCTATGGCCTCTTGGTCCTCTTCGAGCAGGCCACTTAACAGAAGCTGTCCTCCGGGTGCTAAAAGGGTCGCAAGCGTTGGTAGCTGTTCTTTTAAAATATAGGCATTGATGTTTGCCAAAATAATGTCGAATCTTTCGCTAGCGGGCGGGCGATCGGACTGAATCAACTGGATCTTGTTACAGTGGTTCGCCCTGCTGTTTTCGTGGGCGTTCTCAATACTCCACAGATCATTATCGATGGCCAGCACCTCTTTTGCACCCATTTTCTCGGCCAGTATCGATAAAATACCTGTACCGCTACCAAAATCGAATACTCTTTTTTGAGGCCAGTCGAGCTTCGCCATTTCGGTGACCATCAACTGCGTAGTAGCATGATGTCCGGTCCCAAAACTCATCTTGGGCGTTATGACGAGCTCGTACTGCGTATTGCCAGCCGGAGCATGAAAAGCGGCCCTAATATGTAAAAACGATCCAATCGTTACCGGTTCAAAATTCGATTCCCAATTGGCGTTCCAATTGGTAGCAACCACTTCGCTGATCCGATAAGCAACCGATAGACTGCCAGCCAGCGCATCGAGCAGCTTGGCATCAAATTCAGAGGACGCGATGTAAGCCAGCAACTCCCCTTCTCTCTCTTCGAATCCCTCATACCCTTGTTCACTGAGTGATGCGATCAACAGATCGGATTGCTCCGGTAAAATGGGCGAAAAAATAATTTCTGCGTAAGAGGGTGTCATAAAAAAACCCTGCCTAAGCAGGGCTTCTGTTTAGTTTATGATTCGTTTTCCGTTGGAGACTGCTGATCGGGTTTTGGGATCAGGGCCTTACGCGAAAGTTTGAACTTGCCTGACTTGGGGTCAGTACCGATCAATTTCACTTTCATGGCATCTCCTTCTTTTACCAGTCCGTCGAGCGTCTCTAATCGCTTCCAGCTGACTTCACTAATGTGAACCAACCCTTGCTTACCGGGTAAGAATTCTACAAAAGCACCAAAGGGCATGATCGATTTTACGACAGCATCGTAGGTGTCGCCGATCTGTGGCACTGCCACGATTCCTTTGATCCACGATACGGCCTTGTCTACTCCCTCTTTATTAACGCTGAAAATGCTAACCTCTCCTCTGTTATTGATCTCTTCGAGGGTAATGGTCGTGCCGGTCTCACGTTGAATTTCTTGAATCACCTTACCACCGGGTCCAATAACTGCACCGATAAATTCTTTGTCGATAAAGAGTTTGACCATACGTGGCGCGTGTGGCTTCACATCCTCACGAGAAGCAGGGATGCAATTGTACATCGCATCGAGAATGTGCAAACGACCGCGACGTGCCTGATCAAGTGCCTTGCGCATCACTTCCATCTTCAGTCCATCAACTTTAATATCCATCTGTACTCCACAGAT
>DNMB01000089.1:4541-5116 GCA_003489485.1 Chitinophagaceae bacterium
ATGGCATATTTGTCGCCCTTGGTAATAAGACCCATGGCCACACCCGACACGTGCTTGGGAATACCCACACCCGCATCCATCAACGCCAACGAACCGGCGCAAACGGTAGCCATAGAAGAAGATCCATTCGATTCGAGAATATCACTCACCACACGAACGGTATAAGGAAAATCGCCCGAGGGCATCATTTGTTTGAGAGAGCGCTGTGCAAGGTTACCATGGCCTACCTCTCTTCTGCTTTGTCCGCGCATCATTTTTACTTCGCCCGTTGAGAAGGGAGGAAAGTTGTAATGCAGGTAGAATTTTGAGTCGACCGACTTGGCAGCGCTTTCAACCAAGAGTTCATCCATTGGCGTACCCAGGGTAACGGTAGTAAGCGACTGGGTCTCTCCACGCGTAAAGAGTGAAGAGCCGTGCGGAGAAGGAAGTACATCTACCTCCATGTCTAAGGGGCGAACTGTTTCCAGGTCGCGTCCGTCCAAACGAATCTTCTCGTCCAATATCATATCACGTACCACATCGTACTGCAGATCGCCGTAGTAGGTAGAGGCAAGTTTTTTGGTCAGGTCGGGCAA
>DNMB01000100.1:0-6365 GCA_003489485.1 Chitinophagaceae bacterium
CCTTTATTGGCTTTGATGCCATTGACCAGCGTTATGGCGCCATCGCCCGGATAACTTCCTGAGGCCGGGGTGACAAGGCTGATCTTTTTTCCGGAGGCTTTATGAATTTGAAAAAGTTGTTCGTACCGGCTTTTGATGGTACCGGTCAAGGTCTCTTTGCTCTGTGCACGAACAACACCACTCTTATCTATTTTAATAGGATTTTGGTAGGGTAATGTGGTATTGCTTTGCATCCATTGAAGCGTGGTTCCCGGTGCCTTTGTGGTAAGTGCAAGCTCTATTCCGGTGTTGCCTGGTTGAGCACGTACACTGGCGGCGATATCAAAATAGGCTGAGCTGCTTCGTACTCCCCACTGCTCGTATCGCTCAAATAAGATCGGTAATCTTTTTTCAAATCCACTCCAGCTTTTTTGGGCGGGCACCGTCCAGCAGATCTCACTCAGTGCTGCAATACGCGGAAAGATCATGTATTGAATTTTGGAGGGATTGGTTATGTACTCGGTCCAAACATTGGCTTGTGTGCCCAATACATACTTTTCAAATTCTCCAGCCAATGCTTGCGGAACCGGGTCGTAACGGTATACTCTGTCTAGTGGGTTATAGCCACCGATGGTAACGGAATCCTCATTTTCACTTTGTGAGTGATCGAAATATACAGGTTGACCGGGGGTCATGACCACCTCGTGTCTTTCTTTGGCAGCCTCGATTCCTCCGCTCTCTCCCCGCCAACTCATCACAACGGCATTGGGAGCCAGCCCGCCTTCGAGGATCTCATCCCATCCGATCAGGACCTTTCCTTTCTTGTTGAGGTAGCCCTCGATCCTTTTTACAAAATAACTTTGAAGCTCATGTTCGTCCTTTAGCTGTAGCGATCGAATTCGCTCTTGACAGCGTACGCATTTTTTCCAGTGTGTTTTTGGGCATTCATCACCGCCTATATGAATAAAGCGAGACGGAAACAGTTCGCTGACCTCGTCGATCACTTTTTCCAAAAACATAAAAGTAGAGTCATTGCCGGCACAGAATACATCATCGAACACTCCCCAGGTCTCTTGCACCAGTTTGATGGCGCCCTCTTTTTGTTTATTGATCGATTGTTGCGAGATCATATTGGCAGGAATCACCGTGGGCTGGTTCGGAAAGCAACTGAGCCATGGATAGGCCGCAATGGCCGCACTGCTGTGACCCGGCATTTCTATTTCGGGGATCACCTCTACAAAACGCTGCCGGGCATAGGCTACCACTTCGCGGATCTCTGCTTGTGTGTAAAATCCTCCGTGCGGCGTATTGTTATTTCCTTTTCCGGGATAGCGACCGATCAGCGTGCCATTACGCCAGCCTCCCACACTGGTGAGCAGTGGAAACTGTTTGATCTCTATTCTCCAACCTTGGTCTTCTGTCAGGTGCCAATGGAATTTATTGAGTTTGTGATAGGCAAGCCAGTCAATGTATTGTTTGATGAAAGAAACGGGAAAGAAATGTCTGCCCACGTCTAGATGCATGCCCCGATATGAAAAGCGTGGAAAATCCTCTATAAAAACGGCCGGGCATCCCCATTGTCCATTTTTGTTTCGTTGCAGTAATTGCAAAAAAGTTCGTGTGGCATAAAAAGCTCCCTCCAGATTGCTGGCTTTAATGAGCACTCCGTTATCGGTTACATTCAATTCATAACCTGGTTTATCTACTTGGCCTTTTCCCTTTGTAATGATGCGCAAGGTCGCCTCCTCGGGTCTTTGCACTATTTTGGTATTTACATTCCAGGCCTTATTGATGTCTTCTTGCAGCAGATCAACAAACGACTGGTTGGCGCCTCGATCTTCTTCCATAAAAAGGGTCACTGTTGCAGGAAGAATGAATTTCCCTTTTTGTTCCGTGACCTGGTTGGGATAGGGGACCAGCGGTAGAACCGGTTGTGCCATTACAAGGTTTGCCAACACGATCAGCCAAGCGCCCAACAATATTTTTTTCATAGAAGTGAATTGATAAAGATTAGTGATCGGCCAGCACACCGAACTTGCCCTGATTAAAATCGACAACGGCCTGTTCGATCTCGCTCCAGCTATTCATTAAAAAAGGACCATAAGCGGCTATGGGTTCACCCAAGGGCTCTCCTGAAAGTACCAATACAATAGACTCCTCGGATGCCTTTACATGAAAGGATTCACCGTCGTTTTTCATCAAGACCCATTGGTCTGCACTGGCAGCCTGATCGTTGATCAGTACAGATCCCTTGATGACCAGTAGCGATGTGTTATAGTGCGCAGGAAAATCCAGTTCGCATGTTGCACCCGGTTGCAGATGAAGGTTAAATAGGTTTACGGGGCTGAATGTTGAAGCAGGCCCCTTTTTTCCTTTGTAGTCTCCGGCAATGATCTCGACTTCGCCGCCCTCAATCGGATATCTCGCCATGGCGGCTTTTGTCAATTCTTGATAGCGGGGTGCTGTCATCTTATAGGCTTTGGGTAAGTTCACCCAGAGTTGTACCATCTGAAAGAGTCCGCCTTGTTCGGCGAATTCCTTTTCGTGATATTCTTTGTGCAATACACCCGAGCCTGCCGTCATCCATTGTACATCGCCAGCGGCGATCACTCCTTGGTTGCCGGCACTATCGTGATGGGCGATCTTTCCTTGATAAGCGATGGTAACGGTTTCAAATCCCCGATGCGGATGCACTCCAACGCCGCGAGGCGTATCGGTAGGCGTAAAAGTGAATGGCGACGCATAGTCCAGCATAAAAAAAGGGCTCATGCGCTGTTTGTCGTGGATCACGCCGTCCGGAAAAAAATGATGCACTCTAAAACCGTCTCCCACCATATGGGGGGCAGGCGGCGCAAATATTACTTCTACAGATCTTATTGCCATATCGTAAAGTTATTACTTGTTGGGTTTTCGGCAGACGCATAAAGTGTTTTTGTTAATAAGTCTATCGTACTATCTTTAAGCGATGTATAACCGAAGAAAATTCATTCAGACCACCGCGTTAGGTATTTCGGCCGCACTTGCCAACAATACCCATGCCGCCACTACGTCTGCCCGCTCTCCGATCGTTATTTCTACCTGGGACGCAGGGTTGGAAGCCAATAAAGCCGCATGGACCATCTTATCCAACAAGGGCAGAGCGCTCGATGCGGTAGAAAAAGGCGTAATGGTTACAGAAGACTCGCTCAATTGTTGTGTAGGGCTGGGTGCCAATCCCGACCGCGATGGATATGTTACGCTCGATGCCTGCATTATGGACGAAGCATTCAATTGTGGGGCGGTGGCATTTTTGGAACGAATAAAACATCCTGTTTCGGTGGCAAGAAAGGTCATGGAAAAAACGCCCCATGTAATGTTGGTGGGAGAGGGAGCTCAACAATTTGCATTGGCCGAAGGATTTTTACTGGAACCGCAACAGTTATCGGAGGGCGCGAGAGAAGCGTATGCGGAGTGGCTCAAAAAATCGAACTACCACTCTCCCCGCATCAATGTAGAGAATAAAAAAGAACACGGCCCTTTTGCCCCCGCAAAACTTAGTAATGGTGAATGGAATCATGACACGATCGGCATGCTGGCCATGGATGCAATGGGCAACCTGAGCGGAAGTTGTACCACCAGTGGAGCGGGATTTAAGATGCGAGGAAGAGTGGGTGACTCGCCTATAATCGGGGCGGGGCTTTATGTCGATAACCAGGTAGGTGCATGTGTGGCGACCGGACAGGGAGAAGATGTTATTCGCGTAGCCGGAGCCAGTGCAGTAGTAGAAGCCATGCGATCGGGTAAATCACCCGAGGCGGCTTGTCGGTCAGTGATCGAAAGGGTCATACGCATAAAGAAAGAGGCGGCAAAAAACATACAAGTTGCTTTTTTGGCCATTGATAAAAATGGAAATACCGGGGCCTTTGCCATTCATCCCGGTTTTAATTATGCCCTACGTACGAACAGCGAAGAAAAGTTGATTACCGGCAAAAGTTTTTTCAAATGAGTCAAGCTGCTGATTTTTTGATCGAGATCGCTACCACCGATTATGAGACCACTCGGTTGGCCGTGGAGGGGGGTGCCCACCGCATCGAGCTCTGCGCATCGCTTTCGGAGGGCGGCGTTACACCCAGCTATGGGACCATCCGGCAATGCAGGGAATCTTTCTCTGTTTCGCTGTATCCTATTATTCGCCCGAGAGGAGGAGATTTTTTATATACCGAGCAGGAGTTTGCCATTATGCAACAAGATATTCTCTCTTGCAAAGCGCTGCAGTGCGAAGGGGTAGTGATCGGACTTTTGCAAAAAGAGGGTACTATCGATCTTATTCGAACAGAAAAATTAATTGAGTTGGCTTATCCGATGGGAGTGACCTTTCACCGCGCTTTCGATCGTTGCGTGGATCCCGAGCAAGCCCTCGAGCAATTGATAGCCATTGGCTGTGAGCGTATCCTTACCTCGGGTCAGCAGCCCACGGCCCCCGAGGGCGCGGCATTGATCGCCCGACTGCAAGAGCTGGCCGCTGGTCGTATCGTCATTATGCCCGGAAGTGGCGTTAGGCCCGAAAACGTGGTCTCACTGGCAAAACAAACGGGTTGTGTGGAATTTCATTCATCGCTGCGTGGCGCCATACAAAGTAAGATGCAATTCGTGCATCCCTCTTTTGCTAGTAGTGCGGAGAGTTACCAGAATCCCTTTATCGATCCGCAAAAGGTCTCTCAGTTCATAAAAGCATTCGAAGAATTAAGAGAATCTTAGTCTTTTCATGTAATTGGCTCCCGCTTCTGCGGCCTCCAATTGGCTGCCGTTAGGATAAAATTCTTGTTCCACGAATAAGTACTGCAGTCCCAAGTCAACGGCTTTGGGAAGTATTCTTTTAAAGTCGATACTACCACTCCCCAAATCGACAGATTGGTATCCCTCTTTTGGGTAGGGCGCTCTGCTTTTGTCTTTTACATGGCATAGCTTAAAACGATTGGGATGATTGGCAAACCATTGGGCGGGATCTTGTCCGGCATAGCTGGTCCAATAGATATCTAGTTCAAAGTCTACCAGTTCGGGATCCGTTTCTTTCATGAGCACCGATTGCGGCAGTTGCCCTTCTACTAGTTTAAAAGAATAGTCGTGATTGTGGTAGGCAAAGCGAATACCGTTCTTTTTGCAGATGGCTCCCAGTCGATTGAACTCTTGGGCAATTTGCTTAAAGGCGTCTAGCGATGCTTGCGGGCCCACCCAGGGGCAGATCAGGTACTTTATACCGATGGAGGCTGCATCGGCCGCCTTTTTCTCAAAATTCTTTTGTACGTCGCAGTGACTCGATACCATTTGTAGTCCGAGATTATCGAGATACTCCTTGAAGGCCTTGGGGCTATGGTTCCAATAGATCCCTTCAGGGCCCTCGTAACTTTCGATGTAAGAATAGCCCTGCTTGGCCAGCTGTTGCAGCAATTCACGCGCTTTGCCGGGCAGCTCATCGCGAAGCGTGTAAAGCTGAATGCCAAAGGGGCGCGATTTGCCGCGAACGAGATCGGCTCCCGCCCATTCGGGATAAAGCGATAGACCTGCTGCTAGAGCACCGGCCGACTTTATAAAATCTCTTCTCGTTTTCATGGTGTAATTCTATTATTATTCTGCCCAGGCTTTCTCTCCTTTGGTATAGGGAACATTTCCATCGTAGCGACCGGGAACAGCAACATGGCGCAAGGTTTCGGTCATGCCCGTTTTGGAGCTAAAGAACCCCCATAAAGTAAGCTGTTTCATCATAGTATAATAATGAACGGGTGTTTTTTTATCTTCTCTGCTGTCGTTGTATTTTTTTGCTTCTTTTTCAAGCGCTGTCAAAAGATCATGGCGCTGCGCATTCGTGCAGTCCATAAAATTCTTTTTTACCGCAGCCTGCGATTGTACGTCGAGGTCTTTGATTCCTGACATGAAAACTTGTTGTTGTTCTTTCGTATAGCAATCCGACACCATTACTTTCATGAACGAACCCACCTGGGCAGCTTTGGCTCCGGGTGTATCGGTGGCTGGCAAGATGGTTTCTGCTACCTCATTCAACAGGTCGATCATGGCCGGAGAAAAAGATAGCGGGCCAGCCGAAGGATTTTTACAGCCGGACAACAAAAATTCTCCGCCCACTACGGAAGCACCTGTCAGCAACGTGATCGACTTTAGTAATTCTCTTCTGTTCATCGGTAAGAGTTTTAAAGATTTCCTTTTTTTAATTCAGCTACGGCAAAGTCAGCTGCCCGCGCCGTCATGGCCATGTAGGTCAGTGATGGGTTTACACATGAGGCACTGGTCATACAGGCTCCGTCGGTCACAAATACATTTTTACAATCCCATACCTGGTTGTTGCCATTCAATACCGAGGTCTTGGGATCTCTCCCCATGCGAGCCGTTCCCAT
>DNMB01000100.1:6633-15843 GCA_003489485.1 Chitinophagaceae bacterium
ATACAGATGTTTTAGGATCCTTCCCCATGCGAGCCGTTCCCATTTCATGAATGCCCATGCCTACCTCGTATCCATAGTCATAGGTCTGCACCTCTTCTAAACCCGCGGCCTCTAGCATTTCTTTGGCGTCATTCATCATATCGAGACGCATCTTTTTTTCGTTCTCCTTGATCTCTACGTCCATATTCAAAACAGGTAATCCCCACTTATCTTTTTTCGATTTGTCGAGCGAGATCTTATTTTCATGGTAGGGGAGCATCTCTCCAAATCCCATTACCCCCATTCCCCAATGATCTGACGGCACACTAAGCGCTTCTTTCAGCGACTGACCTATGGTAAACTCGGCCACTTCTACACCTCGCCCTCGTCCGGCTCCGCCCTGGTAACCGAATCCGCGTACATAGTCTCTTTTGTCGTCGTAGATGTTTCTGAAGCGCGGGATGTAAATACCGGTGGGTCTGCGACCGTATTGGTATCGATCGTTAAAAGCGGCGGTCTTTCCGCTGGCACCTAACCTAAAGTGATGATCCATTACATTGTGTCCCAATTCACCGCTGCTGCTGCCCAGCCCCTCGGGCCAAATGCTTGTGGCGGAGTTCATCATGATCCAAGTGGAGTTGAAAGCAGAAGCGCATAGAAAGATCAATTTGGCTTTAAAGCTGTAGGTCTTGTTATCTATCGCATCGAGTACCTCCACGCCTGAGGCTTTTTGTGTGTCTTTATCGTAGAGTACTTGTGTAACGATCGAGTAGGGACGAAGGGTGAGTCGACCGGTTTTCATGGCCGCCGGAAGGGTAGAGGATTGTGTGCTAAAGTACCCGCCGAAAGGACATCCTCTCCAGCATCTGTTTCTGTATTGGCAATTGACCCTGTCTTGGTGTGGCATTGTAATGTTGGCACTACGGCCGATGAACATATGCCTGTTTCCTTTAAAGGCTTTCTTGATCTTTTGCGCTACATCTTTTTCTACGCAATTCATTTCCATGGCCGGCATAAACTCTCCGTCGGGCAATACGTCGAGTCCTTCTTTGCTGCCCTGTATGCCTGCAAATTTTTCTACATATCCATACCAGGGAGCCATGTCTTCGTAGCGAATAGGCCAGTCTACGCCGTATCCGTCCATAAGATTGGCCTCAAAATCCCATTTGTTGAATCGATAACTCTGTCGTCCCCACATAAGAGACCTTCCTCCCACATGATAGCCTCTGAACCAAGAAAAAGGTTTTGTCTCGGTATAGGGAGATTCCTTGTCCTTTACCCACAAATCCAAGACGGTCTCATTGAGCGGATAATCGCGTTTGAGTACCGGATAGTCCTGCAGCATTTGTTGGGTGGGCATGATGCCGCGATGAGGGAACTCCCAAGATTCTTTATTGGCCGTTACATAGTCTTTGATATGTTCTATGTCTCGACCTCTTTCTAATAAGAGAACCTTAAGTCCTTTTTCGGTTAATTCTTTTGCAGCCCAGCCTCCGCTGATGCCGGAGCCTACTACAATGGCGTCATACTGTATAGAAGACATACTTTCTAAATTTAAATATCACAGATTTGAATGGCTTTTCGCAGTGATTCTATTTTGTCTTGTGGATCTTTTTTGCTCGAAATAAATTCTTGTGCCACATAGCCATCATAACCGGTAGCGTAGATGGCGCGCATGATGGCCGGGTAAAATAATTCTTGTGTCTCATCGATCTCATGACGACCCGGCACGCCGGCCGTATGATAGTGCCCAAACCATTGGTGATGATCTTGGATGGTCCTGATCACATCGCCTTCGTTAACCTGCATATGGTAAATGTCGTAGAGCAATTTGAAATTAGGAGAACCGATGCGTTTACACAATTCAATGCCCCAGGCACTTTTATCGGCCATATAATCTTTGTGATCGACCTTGCTGTTAAAAAGCTCCATATGAAGGGTTACGCCAAATTTTTCGGCTGTACCTAGTATTTGTTGTAATCCTTCTTTGCAGTTTCGCAAACCCGTTTCGTCATCCATTCCGTTGCGGTTACCGCTAAAGCAGATCAGATTTTTATATCCTGCTTTTGCCACTAGGGGGATGGCCTCTACATAGTCTTTGATAAGCCACCCATGGTGGTTTTTATCATTGAAGCCTTTGGTCAAACTGGTCTCTCCCGCCGTGTAGCACATGGAGCAATTGATGTTCTTTTCTTTCAGTATTGCAAAGTCGGCCGGTTTAACGAGATCGATCGCTCCAATGCCGATCGACCTGGCTATGTCGCAAAGTTGTGAAAGCGATAAAAAGCCATAGGTCCAGGAGCAAACCGAGTGATTGATATTTCCTTTAAGCGAAGAGGAGCCAAGTGGGAGGATCCCTGCAGTGGCCACTCCGCTAGTAGCTACCAACGAGCCAAGGCCCAGTTGCTTTAGCAGCTTTCTTCGGCTTGCGCTCTGCGGTTGATGAGGGCTAGCGTTGCTCATTCGTTTATTTTTTTACCGGGTCCTTGAATAGTAATGCGAACAGGCCCAATATAGCGGCGGCGATCAGCGCCGGCACCATCCATACCGAAGACCAGTCGTGTCCTGCCGCTGTCTTATAGTGATCGGCCACGTAACCCGCAAACCAAAATCCGATCAACATACCCACACCGTAGGTGGCAAGGGTGATCATCCCTTGCGCAGAGGAACGAATTTTTTCTCCTGCCAATTGATCGGTATAGATCTGTCCGGTCACAAAGAAAAAGTCATAGCAGATGCCATGTAAGATTATGCCTGCGTAGAGCATCCACAGTCCGCTGCCGGTATTTCCGTAGCTGAATAAAAAATATCGTATGACCCAGGCGGCCATGCCGATCAACAGCATTTTTTTGACACCGAGTCTTAAAAAGAAAAATGGCATCAGGAACAAAAAGATGGTCTCGCTCATTTGACCCATGGTCATTTTGGAGGCCGCATTGTCTACCCCCAGCTCATTGAGGAACATATTGGTCTCTTGGTAATAGAAGGCCAGTGGAATACAGATCAGCAGCGACGATAAGAAGAAGATCAAAAAGTTTTTGTCTTTTAAGAGTCGAAGGGCATCGAGCCCGATGATCTCTCCCAGATTGGCCTGCGTGCCGGCCTTGGGCGGTGGTGTGTTTGGAAGCATAAAGCTGAAAAGACCCAACACCAGCGATACGGCCGCTGCGATCTGAAATGTAAGATCGAGCTGCTGGTTCTTCTCCAGTGCGAGCCAGCCGATCAGCAGACCGGCCGCGATCCAGCCGATGGTGCCCCACATTCTGATCAGTGAAAATTCTTTCTCGGGGTCATTCATTTGTTTGAACGAGATAGAGTTTACCAGTGCAAGTGTTGGCATATAGATGATCATATAGGCCAGCAGGTACGGATAGAAATCGGCAAAATTGGTTTGTAACGAAACGAAATAGAGCAGCCCCGCGCCGCACAGATGCAATAGACCCAATATAAATTGAGCAGCGAAGTACCGGTCTGCTATCAGCCCAATGATAAAGGGTGCAATGATGGCTCCCAGTGATTGTGTTCCGTACGCGATACCGATCTGCACGCCCGTGGCGTCAAGACGCGAACCGAGATACGTTCCCATGGTAACGAACCAGATGCCCCACAAGAAAAAGTTGAGAAACATCATGGTTGCCAGTTGAATACGAGTAGTTGGTTTCATGGCAAGCAATTGAAAATAAATATAGTATTTTTAGCACTCACTTGTATAAGCTTGTTTATGCAGAGAAAATTACGGATGGCTATGATCGGCGGCGGCAGGGGTTCCTTTATTGGAGCCGTGCATCGCATTGCCGCTGCTATGGATGGGCAGATCGAACTGGTGGCCGGAGCCTTTAGCAGCGATCCGGCTTGCTCTGTACTTACCGGGCAAGACCTTTTTCTCGATCCGGACCGCGTTTATGGCGACTACACGACCCTTCTCGAAAAAGAAGCAGCCTTACCGGCTGATAAGAAAGTAGATATTATCTCTATTGTTACACCCAATCATTTGCATGCGGCCCCTGCTTTGTTAGCTTTTGAAAAGGGATTCGACGTAGTGCTCGAAAAGCCCATGGCTTTTTCGTTGCAAGAAGCAAAGCTTTTAGATCAAAAACGAAAAGAGACCGGGCGGGAGTTACTGCTCTGTCATACCTACACCGGATATCCCATGGTCAAAGAAGCCCGTGCCCGCATTGCCAGTGGACAGCTCGGTACGATCAGAAAGATTTATGGGGAATATCCGCAAGGGTGGTTGCATTCTTACTTAGAGGGGTCTCATCACAAACAAGCTGATTGGAGAACTGACCCTGCTCGTAGCGGGGCTGCGGGAGCCATGGGCGACATCGGCACCCATATTTTTAATCTTTTAGAATACGTGAGCGGTTTACAGGTCACACAACTTTGTGCCGATATAAACACGATCGTTCCCAATAGAAAATTGGATGATGACGGAGCGGCCTTGCTTCGTTTCAATAGTGGCGCCAGCGGAGTACTCATGGCTACGCAGGTAGCCGCCGGCGAAGAGAACAAGGTATGTTTTCGTATCTATGGCGATAAAGGTGGTCTCGAGTGGCACCAGCAAGACGCCAACACATTGTTGCTAAAATGGCCCGATCGTCCGGCCGAGGTGGTACGCACCGGAACCCCGTACGTTTCAGCGGTCGCTCAACACAACACCCGTGTTCCGGCCGGTCATCCCGAAGGTTATCTTGAGGCCTTTGCCAACTTATATCGCAATTTTTCGCTGGCCCTTCGTGCAAAAGCATCCGGTGATGCTCCGACTCAGGCGTTACTCGACTATCCTGGTACGGCCGAAGGAATTCGTGGTATGGCTTTTATAGAAACGATGATCGCTTCTTCTCGATCTACTCAAAAGTGGATCGATCTTTTAGTTTAATCTGGCTGCTATGAAAACTATCAAAGGACCCGGAATTTTTTTGGCGCAGTTTATGGGTGACAGCGCCCCATTCAATACACTTTCTTCTATTTGTAAATGGGCCGCTTCGCTTGGTTATACGGCAGTACAAATTCCCACATGGGACAAGCGCTGTATCGATCTGCAAAAGGCGGCCGAGAGTAAGACCTACGCCGACGAAATAAAGGGGATCGTTGCCGAGCACGGCATGCAAATCTCAGAGCTCTCCACTCACTTGCAAGGGCAGTTGGTGGCCGTTCATCCCGCATACGATCAACTCTTCGATTCTTTTGCGCCCGAAGAAGTGCGAGGAAATAAGGCGGCGCGTACTCAATGGGCCGTTCAGCAACTTATGTATGGAGCGCAGGCCTCTGCTCATCTGGGTCTTACGGCGCATGCCACATTCAGTGGTTCGCTCTTATGGCCGACCTTTCATCCGTGGCCACAACGTCCGGCCGGGCTGGTAGAAGAGGGATTTGCCGAACTAGGTAAGCGCTGGAGACCTATTCTCGATCGCTTCGATGCCTGCGGTGTCGATCTCTGTTACGAGATCCATCCCGGTGAGGACCTCTTTGACGGAGTGACCTACGAAATGTTCTTACGCGAAGTGAACGAGCACCCCCGTGCCTGTATACTGTACGATCCATCACATTTTGTATTGCAACAATTGGATTATTTACAATACATCGATTTCTATCACGAACGCATCCGGGCTTTTCATGTAAAGGATGCAGAATTCAATTCTTCTGGCAAGCAAGGAACTTTTGGTGGATACCAGCCCTGGGCCCTCCGCGCGGGTCGTTACCGTTCTCCCGGAGACGGGCAGGTCGATTTCAAGTCGATCTTTAGCAAATTGGCGCAATATGGCTATCCCGGATGGGCCGTTATGGAGTGGGAGTGTTGTATCAAGCATCCTGAACAAGGCGCCAAAGAAGGAGCCCCCTTTATAAAGGATCATATTATTCGTGTAACCGATAAGACTTTCGATGACTTTGCAGCCGGAGGAACAGACCGCACTTCGAATCGAAGCATACTGGGTTTGGAATAACGATTATGTTTTAGTTTTATCTTCATAAAAATTCTTTTTATGTTCAGTATCGCTGCTCGCTACGTTACCTCTTTTTCTTTGTTGCTCGCTCTGGCCGCCTGCTCCGGGTCAGACACTACTTCTTCTGCTTCTTCAACCGAAGAAAACGCAGCAAGTTCTGATGTTACTCAACCTGGCGCATCGGCCGATCCCTCTCGCAGCGCGGTTTACCAAAAAGGACTTACGCTGGTGGCCAATAGCGATTGTCTTACTTGCCATAAGATAGAAGAGAAGATGACCGGCCCCTCTTATCGTGAGATCGCTGAAAAATACGCCGGCGCTCCCAATGATGTGATCACCGCTCTGGCCAAGACCATCATCAACGGTGGGGTAGGCAACTGGGGCAATATTCCTATGACGGCTCATTCTTCACTGTCACAAGACGACGCAGAAACCATGGTTCGCTACATTTTGGAGTTAAATAAAAAATGAGTATGAAAAAGCTTCTATCCGTCTTGGCTTGCTTCTTTTTTTGCTGCTGGCATAGCGATTCGGCCCTGGGGCAGACCCCTAACAGGCTCTCTGCAAAGGAGCGGTCCGAGGGGTGGCAGCTACTGTTCGATGGTAAAACGACCAACGGTTGGCATAAGTACGGAGGTGCTCCCATCGGTTCGGCCTGGAAAGTGCAAGACGGAACACTCTGGCTCGACCCTAGTCAAAAAGATGGATGGCAAATTAAAGGAGGAGGCGATATCGTGACGGACCAGGTTTTTTCTGATTTTCATTTAAAGCTCGAATGGAAGATCGCCCAAAATGGAAACAGTGGTATCATGTTTTACATTCACGAAGACAGTTCACGCTACCAATGGCCCTGGATGACGGCTCCCGAAATGCAGGTGCTCGATAACCAGGGGCATCCCGATGCAAAGATCCCGACTCATCGCGCAGGAGATCTTTACGATCTGCTCTCTTGCAAACAAGAGACCGTAAGACCATTTGGCGAGTGGAACCGGGTAGAAATAATTTGTGTAAAGGGTAAGCTGGATTTTTGGCTCAACGAGGTAAATGTTGTTTCCGTGCAGCTCTGGGGAGAAGAATGGAAAAAAATGGTCGCAGCCAGTAAATTCAGTAAAATGCCGGGCTTCGGCACCTTTCAGGAGGGTCGGATCGGATTACAAGACCACGGCGACAAAGTGTGGTATCGCAACATAAAGATCAAAAGGCACTAAGAGTTCCTTTTACTCTACTTTGGCGACCTTTATAATATTGGTAGGCAAGTGAAGATGTACAGGAGTGCTACCCGTACTGACCACCACATCTCCTTTTTTCAAGAACGACCTTTCTTTTAAAATATCGATCTGGTCTTTGAAGATCTCATCAAGACTCTCTTCTTCGTCATAGTAAAAAGCTCTCACGCCCCAACTTAGACTGAGTTGGTTTACCAAAGAGCGTTCTTTTGTAAACACATACAGATGGGCCTTGGGCCGGTAGCTGCTTAGCATAAAGCCGGTGTATCCGCTTTGTGTCATTCCTATGATGGCATCGGCACTTACGTCTTGCGCCAGCTCGCAGGCATTATAACAAATGGCATCACTTAAAAAAGAAGGGGAGTGAGCCTGCGGGCGAAGCATCTCCTCGCGATTGTATTCATAGGCCTTGGCCTCAACCTCTAAAATGATACGCGTCATGGTCTCTACTACCAACTGCGGATGTTGCCCTACTGCGGTCTCGCCACTGAGCATTACGGCATCAGTTCCTTCCAGTACGGCGTTGGCCACATCCGAGATCTCGCTGCGGTTGGGCTTGGAGCGCTCCATCATGCTCTCCATCATCTGTGTGGCCACAATAACGGGCTTGGCGCGGTGGATGCATTTTTTGATGATGTCCTTTTGCAAAAGGGGAACGGCCTCTACCGGTAGCTCAACACCCAGATCGCCACGTGCGATCATGATGGCATCGCTTTCTATTATGATATCTCTCAAATGAGAGATGGCCTGTGGCATTTCGATCTTTGCGATCACCTTGGCCTTGTGACCGTTCGTTTTGATCCGCTCTTTAAGCTGTTTGACACAATTGGTGCTTCTCACGAAAGAAAGGGCGATCCACTCTACTGGCTGGGTAAAGATGAATGCAAGGTCGTTAAGGTCTTTTTCGGTCAGGGCAGGTAGTGAGATATTTGTTTCCGGCAAGTTCACTCCCTTTTTAGGAAGTAAGGTTCCGCCCAGCAATACCCGCACTTTTACCTCTTTTTTTGAAGTGATCTCTTCTACCATCACTTCCATCTTGCCATCATCGAGCAAGATCTTTTCTCCCTTCTTTACATCTTGGTGCAAATTGGGGTAAGAAACATAGATGCGCTCAAAATTGCCCACTACTTTTTCATTGGTAAAAGTGAGTATGTCGCCTTCCTTTATGTTCATCGATCCACCCTCTATCTCACCTACACGAAGTTTCGGGCCCTGCAGGTCGGCCAAGATGGCGATGTTGTAGGGCTGTGATTTGTTGATACGCTGTATGTCTTCGATAATGCGCGCTTTGTCTTCGTGCGCACCATGCGAAAAATTAAGGCGAAACACGTTGACCCCGGCCTTGACCAGTCCCAAGAGTTGCTCATAGCTTTCGCAGGCAGGTCCTACCGTGGCTACGATCTTGGTTCTTTTGTAGGCGTGCAGTTTTCCGGCTTCGTTATCAAAACTGCGGTGTAAATATTTATCGAGATGTTTTGCCATGTTGTGCTTGTTTGTTCGAATGCTGCTTATTTAGCCAGGATCTTTACGATATTGAGCCATTCTTCATTGATGGTGCCCTTCATTTTTACGGCTTGCCCAAGTGGTATGTAGTTCATTTGGTTGTTCTGTATGCCCACAAATACATTGTGACGTCCTTCGAGTAAACTCTCTACGGCATGATAGCCCATGCGGCTGGCGATGGTTCTGTCTATACAGCTGGGTGCACCACCTCGTTGAATATGCCCCAGAATGCAAACCCTTATCTCGGCTTTGGGAAGATTCTCCTTGAGTACGCGACCTACTTCGTTGCCACCACCGAAATCATCTCCTTCGGCTACCACGATCAAATTCACCAGTTTTTTTCTTCTTTCCTTTTCTTTGAGTGATGCGATAACGTCGTTGATGTCCGTTTTCTGCTCGGGAATCAAAATATTCTCCGCGCCCGTGGCCATACCACTGTGAAGGGCTATGTAGCCGGCGTCTCTGCCCATCACCTCAATAACAAATACCCTGTCATGGGCTTCCATGGTATCTCTGATCTTGTCTATCGCCTCCACTGCCGTGTTAGCCGCGGTATC
>DNMB01000153.1:0-1371 GCA_003489485.1 Chitinophagaceae bacterium
CATCGACGAAGACAAGGCCAGAAAGGGAGATCATATGTGGTATATCTCTGATGTAAGAAAGTTCCGGCGCGACTATCCTAGCTGGAATTATTCGTACACTATTGGCGATATGTTGGGCGAGATGGTAGAGGCTTCGATGGCTAAAAAGAAAAACGCTTGATCGAAAGACTACGGCATATTCTTCTCAATTTTTTTCGGCTGGGGCTAATTCAGCTCTTTAGCGTTGTGCTACAATTTTTATTGATACCGGTGGTGGTAAGTCGGGCCGGACTAGTAGAGAATGGTAAATTGCTTACGGCCCTCTCTATAGCCGGCTTGTTCTCGATCCTCATCAATTATGGTACCAACCAATCGGCCCCGTTGGCTATTTCGGAAGCTGCCCAAGATGGAGGCACCTCATCGAACACTTCGCTCATCAGCGAAGTATTATTGATCCGATTGTTTCTTTTTTTGGGGGTAGCCATACTTTTTTTACTCTTCTACTGGTCGGGCATTGATTTTGCTCTTTTTTTACTGGGTACGCTTCCTATACTATTGGCCGAGGTGCTCAATCCGTATATGGTTTGCATCGGCGCTGACCGGCTTCGTATTCTTTCGATTCTGAACTTTTTTGGTCGCCTCCTTGGGTTACTATTCGTTTATTATGGCTGGAGCGACCCGGCCTTCGTTTTTTTGGTCAATGCATACGTGGGGGCCGGACTAATTGTGATGTTCCTATTTTTTTGGATCCGCGAGATCTCGCAGGGCACAATTCTTTTTAGAGGCATTAGCATTACTGCGGTCCAAAAACTACTGCGTACTAATTTTTCTCTCGTTGGCAGTAACCTACTGGTGCATCTTCAGCAGTCTCTGGTATTGTACAGTATCGGTGCGGTGGCTAGTCCTGCGGTACTGGGCATTTATGCTATTATCGATAAACTGATATGGGGTTTCAGGATGATGTTGACTTCTTTTTCCGGTGCAATCTTTTCGGCATCTATGCGGATCTTTCAAGAGGGGCACGAAAAATGGAAAAGCTTTCGAAAGATGACTAATCTGTTCCTTTTTGTGGGGCTCTCTCTTATAGCCTTGGGTCTTTTGTTGGGCGCAAGACCGCTTGCCGGTTTTCTAGGAAGTGGAGTAGATCAGCAAGTACTTACAATGGCGATCCGTTTATCGGCAGTGATTCCTCTTATAACGGGGCTGAATCTGCTGAACGTGCTTGAGCTAATCTTAAAAAAAGAGTTCTCCACTCTTTATCGAACTAATTTTTTGATCTTTCTTATCGTTTCTTTTTTGTGTTTGTCCTTTTGGGGAATTCACTGGATATTCGGAGAAATTTTGTTCTGGATGCCCGTGGGGTTGCTGTTGTTGATAGAGAATGTTACCCTT
>DNMB01000153.1:1758-3469 GCA_003489485.1 Chitinophagaceae bacterium
TTGTCTGCGGACACTATTTGCCATAGAAAACTCAGCAGCGGTGTCAGTTGATATTGTTGTAGTAGACAATGGGTCTGACCGACCCGTTGAACCGGATCTAGCTGCGACCTTTCCTTCTGTTCATTTTATTCGTAGCGAAAAGAATCTCGGTTTTACAGGGGGTAATAATCTGGGTTTGGACCAGGCCTTGCTGTTGGATCCTGATTATATTCTTTTTCTAAATAACGATACCGAAGTGGCCCCGAACTTTTTGGCCCCGCTTGTAGACTTTTTGGAGCTGCATCCCCAAGCGGGTGCCGTTCAGCCCAAGATCTTTTTCTGGGCCGATAAGCAGCGGCTATGGAATAATGGGAACTTATTTTATTCTCTTACGGGCCAAACGGCGGTGCAGGGCTATGGCCAGCCTGATAAAGTCGGGCAATCTTCTGCCTCGTTACAACCCTGGCTTACAGGTTGTGCTTTCATGATGCGGGCATGTCTTTGCAAGGCCCCTTACCATCTACGTTTCGATGACAGGTTCTTTGCCTTGTACGAAGATGTAGATCTTAGTTTCAAGATCAGGGGCCTCGGCTACTCCCTATATCTTGTTCCCGATTCGGTCATCTATCATCATGCGGGATACAGTTCAAATTCTCGCACCAAAAGTAAGGAGGGATATACGCATCCCTTGATGGTCTATCTCAACAGCAGAAACCGTATCTGGGTCGTGCGACGCTATACACCCTGGTATTTTTTACCCACGGCCATAGTGTGGCTAACGCTTTATTTTTTATTGCTTCTTCCTTACTTCTTACTGCGCGGCCGGATGCAAAAAGCTCGTATGGTCATAAAGGCGATCAAAGACGGATTACTTGCTTCACTTGCCTAACTTTGCCACTTATTAAACCTCTCTATGCAGCGCAGTAATTTGTTTGGAATCTCATTTACGGTAACAAATTACGAGGAACTTACCACAGACATCTTTAACAGAATAAATTCAAGTGGCTCACCCCGTGGTGCGGTCGCCGCATTGGCTGTTCATGGGTTGATGGAGGCGTATAATGACCAGGCATTTCGGGCGCAGGTCAACTCGTTCGATTGGGTGGTACCAGACGGGCAACCTGTGCGCTGGGCACTGAATTATTTTCACTCGCTGCAAATTAGAAAAAGGGTCTATGGTCCTGCCCTGATGCTGCACTTACTGCAAAGGGCCGCAGAGACAGGGGTGTCCGTTTTTTTATATGGTAGTAAGGCGGCTACGCTCACTTTGCTCGAGCAAAATCTAAAAAAGAAATTCCCGTCCCTTTTGATTGCGGGTGTGCAAGAGGACCGTTTTCGAGAGTCAACGGAAGAAGAAAAAAAGCTCGATCGGGAGACCATCATTCGTTCGGGGGCCAAGATCGTTTTTGTAGGAAGGGGCTGTCCTCGGCAAGAAAAATGGGTGGCAGACAATAGGGAGCATATTCCGGCAGTGTTGGTGGCAGTAGGTGCTGCATTTGATTTTCATGCCGGTACGGTAAAGCAGGCGCCTCGCTGGATGCAAGACAATGGCATGGAATGGTTGTTCCGTCTTTTGCAAGAACCTCGTCGTTTGTGGCGTCGTTATGTAGTGACCAACTCGCAGTTCATTCTGGTATTTTTGAGCCACCTGTTGAGAATAAAATAGTGCTATATTTGTTTCATGCTTCGCTTAGATGCTATCCTTCGCGGTCGTTTACTCTTCCTTTTTATG
>DNMB01000193.1 GCA_003489485.1 Chitinophagaceae bacterium
ATTTCTACCGATGGGGGCACTACATTTACCACGCTTGTGGCCAGTACACCTAACGATGGATCAGAATCGATCATCGTACCCAATACCCCTGGCACTACTGTACGTATTATGGTAGAAGCTGTTGGTAATATCTTCTTCGACATCAACAATGCCAACATCACGATCGTGCCTCCTCCATTTGGATTTACGTTCAATCAAACGACACCTGCTACTGCTGCTTGCCCTGCGCCTGCCACTATGACCATCGCGCTGGGTACTACTTCGAATGGCGGATTTACAGGTGATGTAGCGCTGAGTGCTACGGGTAACCCCGCCGGTACTACGGTTAGCTTCTCACCCAGCACGATTGCTGTGGGTGGCGGTACAGATGTAACTCTCAATGGCGCTAATACCCTTAACGCTGGTACATACAATATAACCGTAACCGGTACTACTACCGGTGCGCCCACTCGTACAGCTCTTCTGAGCTTTACGGTACAACCCGGTACTGGCCCTGCAATTACCACTCAACCTGCTAACCAAACTACATGTGTGGGTAGCAATGCCACCTTTACTGTGGCTGCTACAGGAACCTATCAGTGGCAGGTGAACACCGGTGCCGGCTTTGCCAATATCAGTGGTGCTACCAGTGCCTCATTTGTTGTATCGGGTGCTACTGCTGCACAAAGCGGTAATTCTTATCGTTGCATCGTGACCGGTCAGTGCGGTAGCACTACCTCTTCTGCCGCAACATTAACGGTCAATACACTGCCCGCTATCGTAAGCAGCCCTGCTAACGTTGCGGAGTGTACCGGTTCTACCGTATCGTTTGCCGTAACCGCTTCCGGAACGGCACTTACCTACCAATGGCAGGTTAGTACCGATGGGGGAGCAACATTTGCAAATATCACTGGTGCAACCGCTGCTACATACTCTATTGCCTCTGCTGTATTGTCGCAGAACGGAAATCGTTTCCGTTGCGTGGTCTCTGGCGCTTGTACGCCTTCTGTTACTTCGGGTGCGGCCACCCTTACCTTGAGTGCAGCTCCAACCATTACATCAAATCCTGTAGCAAGTGCTGCGATCTGTGAGGGCGCTTCTACCAGCTTTGTGGTTGCCGCTACCACTCCTGTGGGTACGCTTTCTTACCAGTGGCAGGCCAGCGCAAACGGTGGTGCTACCTGGACCTCTATCTCGGGAGCTACCAATGCAACCTTTGCACAGGCAAATGTACCTGCCACTCAAAACGGCTACCTGTTCAGAGCGGCTGTTACTACCAGTTGCGGTACGATCTTCTCTACTAACGTTGCCTTAACTGTAAATACCTTCCCTGTTATTAGTTTCAACACGGTGGCTGAGCTTTGCCGCTCTGACCGTCCTGTTGCCCTTACGGCTACTCCAGCCGGTGGAACCTTTAGTGGCAATGGTGTTAGCGGATCGACCTTTAATCCCACTGCGGCCGGACTGGGCGAAAAGACCGTGACCTACACTGCATCTAATGCAGGATGTCAGTCTACGCTCAGTCGCATCATTATCGTTGAGCAGTGCGCCGAGCGCCAAATTCCTCTCGATAATTCTGCCTCGCTGACGCTCTTCCCCAATCCGAACACAGGTCGCTTTGGTGTGCGCGTTAACACAGACCTGTATACCAAATTCGGCGTAAGGATATTTAACAACCTCGGTCAGTTGATCCGTACCCAGCAAGTTGCCGGTGTGTTCTTTGGTCAGGTGATCCCTATGGATCTGACACAGCTTCCCAACGGCACCTATCATCTGCTGTTTAGCAACGATGAAAGAGGTGAGACGATCACCAGAACAATTACGATGGCCATCTACAAATAATCGGCTTTCTTTTTAGCTGCATCCCGTTCGGTCTAACCGGACGGGATGCTTTTTTTTATGCTACCTTTGCCGCCGCAATCGTTAACCTATGATAAGTGTCAAGGACCTAAAACTCGCCTACGGAAAAAGAGTCCTCTTCGAAGAGGTCAATCTCAATTTTACCAAAGGGAATTGCTATGGTGTGATCGGTGCCAACGGGGCCGGAAAAAGTACGTTCTTGAAAATACTCAGTGGCGAGATCGAACCTAATAAAGGAAGGGTAGAGATCACACCGGGCGAGCGAATGGCGGTACTTCGTCAAAATCATTTTGCTTTCGACGAAGTAACCGTACTCAATACGGTACTGATGGGTCATACACGTCTTTGGGAAGTTCATAAGGAACGCGAGCGCATCTATGCCCTGGCTGATTTTACCGAAGAAGACGGTATTCGCGCAGGCGAGCTGGAAAGTGAGTTCGGAGAGATGGGAGGCTATACGGCCGAAAGTGATGCGGGAGCCTTGCTGGGTGAGTTGGGAGTGGTTGAAGCCTACCACCAGTCTTTGATGAAAGATATTCCGGCTAATTTAAAGCTCCGTGTGTTGTTGGCACAGGCATTATTTGGGAACCCCGATATCTTATTGCTCGACGAGCCTACCAACGGTCTTGATCTGGAGACCATCAGTTGGCTCGAGAATTTTTTGGCCGACTATGAGAACATCGTCTTGGTGGTCAGCCATGATCGACATTTTCTGGATGCTGTCTGCACCCATGTGGCCGATGTGGACCGACAAAAAGTAAAAGTCTTTACCGGAAATTATACCTTCTGGTATCAGTCCTCGCAGCTGATGGCCCGCCAGTTGAACGACAAGAATAAAAAAGTAGAAGAAAAACGTCAGGCCTTAATCGATTTCATTGCCCGCTTCAGTGCCAATGCGTCGAAGAGCAAGCAGGCTACTTCTAGAAAAAAGGCTCTGGAAAAACTGACCATCGAAGAGATCGAGCCCAGCTACAGAAAATATCCCGGTATTATCTTTCAGCCGCTCAGGGAGGTAGGTAATCAGATCCTCAACATAGAGAAGCTTTCAAAAAGTGTGGAGGGTAGGGTGCTGTTTCATGATGTGAGTTTTACCGTTAACAAAGGAGACAAGATCGCCGTACTAAGCCAAGATCCGCTGGCCGTAACAGCATTCTTTAACATTATCTCCGGAAGCATCCCGGCCGATTCAGGACGTTACGAGTGGGGGACCACGGTAACCCATGCCTATTTACCGCAGGAGAACGCAAATTATTTTTCAGGTGATATGAATTTGATGGATTGGCTCAGACAATACGTTCCCGATCATGTCAAGGATGTAGATGAACCTTTCTTGCGCGGATTTCTTGGAAAGATGCTTTTTAGCGGAGAGGATGTTCTTAAGAAAACCAATGTGCTCAGTGGTGGAGAGAAAGTTCGCTGCATGCTCAGTCGCATGATGCTTCAAAATCCCAATGTGATCTTGCTCGATCAACCCACCAATCACCTCGACTTGGAAAGTATTCAAAGTTTCAACGACCAGTGCGTTGAGTATAAGAGCAATGTATTGCTTAGCAGCCACGACCACACTTTTATGCAAACGGTGGCTAATCGCATCGTTGAGTTAACGCCCCGCGGAGTGATCGATCGACTGATGACCTTCGACGAGTACTGGCAAGACGAAAGGGTCAAGTCTATCAGGGCCGCCTCTTATTGTTAAACTTGATAAGCGGTTTGGGAGATTTTTCAGTAAACATGTATTTTTATCTCACCTGCTCAATTGCAGTTTAACTATGAGAGATAAGATACTCGCCCATCTTGATGATGCGGCCACGTTGGAGTCGCTCTATCGTTCAGACAAGCAAGCCTTTCGCTTAGCTTTTTTTGATGTTTACACTGAGATCGCCGATCGTCCACAGGCGGCTTTTTGGAACGAACGGTTACGTTACAAGAGTGCTTCGGTCGTTTTTGGAAGAAAGGCCGATCTGCTTTTTTTAGCAGCCACCGCTCTGGTCACAGCTTTTTTGGTAAAGCTGCCGGCTCTTTTTGGAGTCGATGAAGAAAGGTACTATCCCAGAAATATCAGCTTTATCTTATTCACGGCATTGCTTGTGTATTTTGCCAGAAAGCGGCAGCTCTCTATCAAGACCTGTACGGCCATCTCTGCCGTGCTGCTGGCCGGTGCCTTGTTCATCAACTGGCTGCCCGCCACCGACGATAGCAGCACCTTTCTCTTGTCTTGTTTACACCTTCCACTATTCTTTTGGGCCTTGCTTGGTTTTGTCTATACGGGCGCCCGCTCTCTTTCTCATTGGGAAAAAAGACCTGATTTTCTTCGTTACAACGGAGACCTGATCGTAATGACCTCGTTGCTCTCCAGTGCTGTAATGGCGCTGAGCGGCATCACCATGGGTCTTTTTAGTCTGATCGGATTGCAGATTGAGGAATTCTACCTCGAATGGATCCTGCTCATCGAGCTATCGGCCTGCCCGCTGGTGGCTACCTATATTTTGGATATCAATCCCAATCTGGTCAATAAGGTCTCGCCGATCATCGCCCGTATTTTTAGTCCGCTGGTGCTGGTTACGTTGGTGGGTTATTTGATCGGTATCGCCTGGGCCAGCAAGGATCCTTTCAATGACAGGGAGTTCTTATTGCTCTTTAATATCTTATTGATCGGTGTACTTGCCATTGTTTTCTTTTCGCTGGTTGAGTTGCCAAGAGCCGCTGCCGGAAAAGGCGCCTTGTTGATTACATTGCTTTTGTCGGTAGTCACCATTATCGTAAACTCCATTGCATTGCTGGCTATTTTGTATCGCATCTCGAGCTGGGGCTTTACGCCCAATCGGGTAGCGGTGCTCGGGGCTAATATTTTATTTTTCGTGCACCTGATCTTAATCGCCCTGCAGCTTTTTAAGCAATACCGTAAAAAAGAAGTGGAATTTTGGGCCATCGAAAAAGTGATCGCGGTCTTTTTGCCTTTCTATGCAGCCTGGGCTCTTTTTGTTGCGTTGGTCGTTCCATTTATCTTTAGGTACAGCTAATCACACGCATGTCTGCATCTACCCCACGACTCTCTCTTTATACTGGCGTTGCCATCGTGGTGGGTAGCATAATCGGTTCAGGTCTTTTTATAAGACCCGCTACCATGGCGCAGCAACTGGGTTCTCCGTTCTTGTT
>DNMB01000162.1 GCA_003489485.1 Chitinophagaceae bacterium
ATCTCGAGTTCATCATAGCAAATGAAGAAGAACCCGTTGTAAAAGTAATTACAACACCCACCGCTAAAGTAAATGAACGCCTGAAGATCGCGAGAGGATGGCATTGGTCCTTTCTTCCTAACCAGCAGAGTATTCTTTGGCACAATGGCGGAACCTTTGGATTTTCGACTTTCTGTGGCATTGACTTTAAAACAAAGACGGCCGTCTTTATAGCTGTCAATGCTTTTAATGCCAATCAATATAGCGATGCGATAGGTATTGCAATTCTCAAAAATTTAAGATAAAATAATAAGCCAGCATTCACAATCACAAAATCGTCTCTAAGTAGTTTTATAAAACTATCTGAAATAACTATCGCTTAAAAGGGAACATTGAGCATAGCGAAATGAATCCGATCTGGGGTATAGCAATGTAGATCCAATCACTCCAAAAACCGCCCCTCCCACCCTGGTAAAGAATACATACAGACAGCACGCGCTCCAAAAAGCCGGAACCGGTAGCGAGCTATGAGCCGATAAAAAAAATCACGAATAGGACGGGGAATGATCAGAAAAAAAGATAAGAACCGCCAAGGACCGGAAAACTGGCGAAAAATGCGAAGGACAGCATCAGATGCTAAAAAAATCTTTCCGCAGGATAGTAATACCACAGAGCCAGGGGAATCAGCCGCATGAGCATGCTGACGTAACAAAGCCTTGCCACTAGCCGATTGAAGAGAAGCAAAGGAGAACTGCCCCCTTGGATCGCGCTTAATGATAAACTGAACCGTACCGGCACAAAGATTGCAACTGCCATCAAAGAGAACAATATGACCCGTGGCTCCTTTCACTGAGTGCAAGTTAGCACTTACACCAAAAGGAGAGTAAATTCATCTCTTAAAATGGTAAGTAGTTCCACCATTCTCTAAGATCAAGCTATCGGATTTCAAGTACTTTATATAAAATTCTCTGTACGGATATCGCAAGGTTATAGAATATGGCCAAATTTCAGCAGCCCACTCATTGCCAAGATTATCGCGCCACACAGGGCCACACCAAAAAGCGGTATTCTCATTGGTCAATTGAAACCACTCCCCCTGAGCTGTACGAGTGATGCCGCCGGTTACACTGGTTTTTAAGTTCCATCGTATGTCGGCCACTTTCGGAAGCGGAACTTCATTAGGCTGAACATCACCTGTACAGGCAGACAGGGAAAGCAAAAGAATTATTACGAGTTTTCGCATGCCTTTTTATTTTAAAAAGCAAAAAGATCAGTACCAAAGCGTAGGATGTATGCCAACGTAATACACCCGATAAGGCCAAGTCCAACCAAATACCGCACCGGACTTAGTATCCCAATGCACTTCATAAGCAGGCCAAAGAGGGCTTAGCGGTGACGGAACGCTATAAAAATGTGGAGGCACGTCCGAAAAGTCATTCCACTCGTGGCAGGACCAATCGGAACGATAACAAGACTGTCCGGTACGAAACCCAAAACCCGTATTTACCCTTGCCTGGCTAAAATAATTTTGTCGAGAGATACGAAGATGTCTGATCGGCGGGTGATTCGAGGCGACGCCCACTGAGTAAGACTTACTACCACTAACAAGCGAAGAGGGGAAACTACTCTGCATTAAAGTAGATTGTAGCTGCCCGTTAAAGAAAGTCCGACTATTGGTATTATCATACTCCCACACCGCCAAAGCTTGCTCAAAATTAGATTGAACCCAGCTAGTATCCCAGCGAGACTCATCAAAACTGACTGTCTTTTTCCAAACCTTATCTGCGATTTCTTGACGGGTATGCGAGGTCAATGACTGATTAAAAGTATAAGAAGCCGGAGCATTAGAGGGAGCTGCAAGAGGTGCAAAAAAAGAAATAGTAGCGCCTACAGTAGATTGCAAATACGCTGATACCCGGTTAAGACGTACTTCGGAACCACCCCCATTGCCAGTAAAGCTTATTAAATTATCGTATTGGTCCTTAAGTATGTAATTCTCAATATGAACTGCACGCTTAAATTCTGGAGGAGGAGGTGGCGGCGGGATGCTACTACCCCCTACAACAACACTCCCTCCACCACCTCCACCACCAGGTCCCGAGGCAGGCTCCTCTGGCCCGTTAACGCCAATAATATGAGTGGGATGTGAAGTAGCATAGAGATCATTAATGGTAACAGGGATATAACCAGTTAAAGTACCATTCACATAAACTGGTTCATTACCCGGAGCCTCATCTGTATCGGCAGATGCAGAAAGAAGGGAGACGGTAGGCAAATACGCACCCCCTGAAGAAGGCGAAAAAATTTCAGAATAGGGAAAATAAACAGAAACAGGAGGAGCCGTACCATTATCTACTGAATATTGATTTCCTGAAAGTATGGATGGCGCAAGAGATTGTAAGAACTGTTCTAATTCGCTATCGTTACGCTTACTTACCTCACGCCAAAACTGCCTTGCAAAAATATTCAGATCAACGCCCCAGGCACGAGACAGCGAATCAAATCGAGAAAATTGCGTCAATCTGCTCTGTGACGGAAAAATCAGATCGCCAAGTAAAACAGTTTCATCCGGAAAAACTCGTGCATAAATAGAGGCATTGACAAGCTTCACATTTGCATTATCCTGGTAAAGGACTTTAAAGATGTCGGTAATCTTAGAAAGATTTCCCACTAACTCAATTTCATCGGGAGTGGTCGGATACCGATCTGCCAAAATAGGTTTTACAACTGCTGACTGATTGGGAGCAGAAAAGTCGCTTTGACGAGAACAGCTAGCAAGATGCAAAAGTGTTGCAAAGAAGAACACAACGGAAAGATTTTTCATAAAGTTAGTTGAAGAGATTAATAAATCAACTTGTTTGAGAACGAAAATGCAGTTATTTTTCTCATTAATCCTCGTGAAAAACACAAGGTGAATATTTATGACGCAACTTTGAGTATAACTTCTAGATTAATTTAAATAGAACGAAATCGTACATCTACGTGTTTTAATAAATTACCCTTATCATTTTACTCATGATAATAATCATTGCAAGCCTGATGCATCACAAATAGCTTGCAACAAAAAAATGAACAAACTATTTTTTATCGCAATCACAATTTTTCTAGCGACCGCTGCAAAGAGCCAACCCAAGACAACGCAAAACGGACTAGAGGTTAGGCCGGCAACCATTGAATTTTCTGTTACACCAGGCGCTACTGCGTCAAGAAAGATCTATGTTACCAATACGCTTACGGAGAAAACACAGTTTACGGTTTACCTCAACGACTGGAGAAGAGACACCGTTGGCGGGCATGTCTTTTCAGAACCCGGACCAGATCAAAGATCTTGCGCGAAATGGGTAACAATCGATAACACCTTCTTTGAACTCGAGCCAGGACAACGGCAAGAGATCAACATAACCCTGCAACATCCAATAGACAGTATGGAGGCACCACAAATGAAGTGGTGTATGCTTTTTATTGAAACCACAAAAGAAAAGAAAGTAGAGTCAACCACCGGATTTAAAACAACGATTGCCAACCGATACCGGGTCGGTGTTCACCTTTACCAGACACCACCGGAGATAACAGAAAAAGAAGTAAAATTAATCCAAATCACTTCGCTTGCCGCTGACGCAAACTCATATCGCCTGATTTGCCGAAATACTGGCAAAACGCAACTGCAATGCTCCGGATACATAGAATTATTCTCACTAAGCGACGGGAGCAAGCTGCGACTACCAAGCCAGGAGTTTCCCATCTTTCCGGAGCAGATACGATATGTAGATTTTAGTCTGCCCGAACAACTCGCAAAAGGAAAATATACGCTGACCGGCATTATTGATGCAGGAATCGACGTTCCACTAGAGGCGGGACAGCTAACCATAGAGATAAAGTAAGAATCTACTGCCTTAGCATTCGAACGGGTCGCTTCTTCTCCAATAAAGAAAAGTTCACCTCTTCCTCGTTTTTATAACGTAGATCGATCTGC
>DNMB01000186.1 GCA_003489485.1 Chitinophagaceae bacterium
CATCCATACACTACACAATTTGGGGGTTAAGAACAGGTCAGTGAACAGCGAAATAAACCCCAAATGAAAAACAGAAAAAATTTTTCTTTCTGCACCTTTTTCTCACTGCAAAAGGAGGGTTATCCACAATTACGAGAGCATCTCGCGGGCATTGGCCAAGGCGGCCTCAGAAGGCTGATCGCCCCCCAGCATTCGGGCCATCACATCGATTCGCTCCTCTTTTTGAAGCAGTTTGATACGGGTGATGGCGGCGGCCCGGGGGTCTTTGCTCAACTGTTTGTAAACAAAGAAATGAGATTGTGCTTTGCCCGCGATCTGGGGCTGATGGGTAATACAAATGACTTGCCGGCTGGCAGCGAGCTCGTTGAGTAAGAGACCCACTTGTCTTGCCGCCTCGCCCGAAATGCCGGTATCGATCTCGTCGAATATGAGAGTAGGCAGATCAAGAGAAGCCGCTACCAACGATTTGATGCAAAGCATTAGTCTGCTAAGCTCTCCCCCACTGGCGACTTTTCGTAACGACTGAAATTGCCCGCTGCGGTTGGCGTCGAACAAAAAGGCTACCTCATCTATTCCGTCACGACCCAGTTGAGCCGAGGCCAGCTGAACCTGTAACTGTGCCGCAGGCATCCCCACTTGTTTTAGTAATGCATTGACCTTTTTTTCGAGCGGAGCGATCTGCTTTTTTCGAGCAGTCGATAATTGCGTGGCCAGCTCTATCGCTTTCTGTTCGGTCTGTTGCACGGCTTTTTGCTGCGCGGCCAGCTCTTGGTCCATATCGATGACCGCTTTACATTTATCGCGCAGTGACTGCTGAAACGACAAGAGTTCATCGGTGGTGTTTACCTGGTGTTTCTTACAAAGGCGATACCCCAGCGAAAGTCGATCATTGAGTTGCTGCATACGATCGGGTTGATGTTGTACCCGTTCACTAAGCCGCTCCAGATCGCGGGCCACATCTTGCATCTCTACATAGGTAGCGCGAAGTCGCTCCTCGAGTGAAGGCAGCTCGGCATGAAATTCTTTTTGCGAGGCCAGTTCGTTAAGTAGCAATTTTATTGCTGGCAGCAAGGCCTCTTCGCCAGTTAACAGTGAAAATGAAAGATGCTGCAGCATGGTGCGGATCGATTCGGAATGGCCGAGTGTCTTTAACTCTGCCGAGGCCGCTTCTAACTCACCCGAAAAAAACGCCGCCTCATCGAGTTCATCCAACTGAAAACGATCGTACTCGGCCTGCGCCTCGAGTTTTCGTTTTTGCTCTGTGAGTGTGACCACCGTTTGCCGAAGCTGTACAAGGGAGCGGTAACAAGAGCGGTATTGTTCCAATAACGGAAGCTGCCCGGCGAGTGCGTCGAGTACTTCGCGCTGAAATTCGGTTTCTTCCAAAGACAAGGTATCAAACTGCTGGTGCAGATCGACCAACAACGAACAAAGTTGCTGCAGCTGCGATAACGTAACGGGCGTGTCGTTTACAAAGGCCCTCGATTTACCCGCAGCTGCGATCTCTCTTCGAATAATCAATTCTCCGTCTTGATCGAGTTCTTCTGCATCTAGCCATTGCAAGACTGCTTTTTTTTGACTGATATCGAATTGCCCCTCAACGACCAGCTTTTTAGTTTTATCGCCCAGCACCGATGCGTCGGCGCGCTCCCCCAAGATCAAACCCAGTGCGCCCATTAATATGGACTTACCGGCACCGGTTTCGCCGGTGATCACACTAAACTGTGGAGAGAATCCGATCTCGATCTCATCGATGATGGCGTAGTTCTGTACAAAGAGGCGCAGGAGCATGGGCACAAATTAATCTGAATTACGCCCATTACAAAGACCATTTCGCAAAAACCCACAGAGGCTTTCACAAAAAAAATCCCGCCTTTGAAAAAAGCGGGATCCTTACAATCAGATTGGTGGGCATTAGGCCAGCTGCACGCTGTTCGACAACTCCTCATCTACCAAAATACGACCACAGTTTTCGCAGATCATGATCTTTTTATGCTGGCGAATCTCACTTTGTTTTTGTGGAGGGATAGCATTGAAGCAACCGCCACAGGCGTCGCGCTCAACGGGTACCACGGCCAGACCATTGCGGTAATTACCACGGATCTTCTCGTAACTGGCCAGCAAACGGGGATCTACCTGTTGCTTGGCCTCGGTAGCCAGCTTATTGAACTGCTTCTCTTCTTTTTCGTTTGCTACAATGATCTTTTCGAGCTCTTCTTTTTTGGTAGCCAGCACCCCTTCTTTTACGGCAATGTTCTTTTTGGCTTTCTCGAGCAGAACCGCTTTTTCTGCAATCTCGTCGGTTGCGTCCTTGATATGCTTTTCGGCCAGCTTTACGTCGAGCTGTTGCATTTCGATCTCTTTGTTGATGGCTTCGTACTCGCGGTTGTTCTTGACATTCTCACTTTGCTTTTCGTACTTGGCTATCTGTGCCTCGGCCGCCTTGATGGCGAGTTTACGTTGCTCGATGAACTCGGTCACTCCGTTGACCTCTTCTTCAATGCGGGTCAGACGGGCATGCAGACCTGTGATCTCGTCTTCCAGATCGGCCACCTCCATAGGAAGCTCCCCTTTCAGGATCTTGATCTCGTCGAGCTTGCTGTCGATCTGTTGAAGGGTTACCAAAGACACCAGCTTCTCTTGGATCGAAAAATCTTTTACTTGTGCCATAAATAGTTGACGGGATTAGTGGATATGCTTGTTTTGAGGACGGCAAAGTTAAGAAATTTTTCGGCTAAATAATCCGCCAGGAGCTCTATCGTAAACTGCTCAGACTCAAAGTGCCCGATATCGGCCAGTACCAACCTGCCGTCGGCCTGAAAAAAATCATGATACTTAAGGTCGGCGGTGATAAAAATGTCGGCCCCAGCAGACAACGCCTTGGAAATCAGAAAACTGCCAGATCCCCCGCAAAGGGCTACCCGCTTGACAGGCTTTCCCAGCAGGGCGCTGTGCCGAAGCTGTCCGGCCCCAAAAGTGCGGGCCAGTTGCTGTAAAAAGAGGGTTTCCTCGACCGGTTCGGCCAATTCACCCACCAGCCCCGACCCCAGCTCTTGGTGCGCGTTGACAAGGGGAACCAGGTCGTAGGCCACCTCCTCGTACGGATGTGATTTTCGCAAGGCCTCGAGCAAGGCTGCTTGCAAGTACGACGGAAAGATCACTTCGAGCCGGTTCTCTTTTTCGTGGTGTCGCTGCCCCTGTTTACCCGCAAAGGGCTGCGTACCGGGACCGGCCGTAAAGGTACCTTCTCCCTCAACCGAGAAACTACACTCACTGTAACCGCCAATATGGCCCGCCCCGGCCTCGAACAAAGCCTGTCGAACAGACTCGGTTTGCAACAAGGGAACATAGGTGATTAGTTTTTTTAAAGCAGCTTCTTTAGGCAGCAATACCCTGCAATGCCGTAGTTGCAAAAGCGAGGCGATCTTACCATTTACGCCGCTGATGACGTTGTCGAGATTGGTATGAATGGCATAGATGGCGAGGTCTTGTTTGATGGCTTTGATGATCGTTCTTTCGAGAGCGCTGCCCCCGCTGAGCCTCTTGATACCGCCAAAGATGAGGGGATGATGGGCTACCACCAGGTTGCAACCCTTTTGCAAGGCCTCGTCTAGCACAGCCTCCGTTACATCCAAACAACACAACACACCCGTGCAGCGCGCGGTACGATCACCGGTCAGAAGTCCGGCATTGTCATACGACTCCTGGAGCATGGTAGGGGCCCAACTCTCCAGCACATTGATAACATCAACAATTTTTATCATAGACTCTAAAATACATCCATTTTATACATCTTTGCAGTCCGACTTACCTAAAACAAAATACCATGGCCATTCAGATTGGACAATCCGCCCCTGATTTTACACTGTTCGACTCAGACAAGAATCCTGTACAACTCTCTGCCCAACAGGGAAACAATGTACTGCTGCTATTTTTTCCGCAATCCTTTACCGGTGTGTGCACCAAGGAACTTTGTTCCATTAGAGACAATATCGCCCTCTATAATGATGCCCATGCAAAAGTATTCGGCATCTCTGTAGACTCGGTCTTTACGCTGGGCAAGTTCAAAGAAGAACAGCAACTGAATTTTCCATTGCTCAGTGACTTCAATAAAAAAGTGTCGGAGCTATACGACACGATCTATCATGATTGGATCCTCGATATGAAGGGCGTTTCGAAGCGTTCCGCTTTTGTGATCGATCGAAAAGGCGTCGTACAATATGCCGAAGTGCTCGAGAGCGCCGGCGATATTCCCGATTTCGAAAAGATCAATGCCAAGCTGAAAGAACTGGCCTGATTTTTTTAACCCAGTGAATCTCTCACCAAGCTGATTATGATAGACTTAGACATTCAGCGGCTAGCTAGCATTTGGAAAAGCCTGCCCGAATGGCTATATTTGAATACGTGAAA
>DNMB01000019.1 GCA_003489485.1 Chitinophagaceae bacterium
ATCCGACAATTGCTGATACCCAAAGATCCCCAAGACGAAAAGAATGCCATTTTAGAGATCCGGGCCGGAACGGGTGGCGACGAAGCCAGTTTGTTTGCCGGCGATCTGCTTAGAATGTATATGCGCTACTGTGACCGAAAGGGATGGAAAACCGCCATTTTGAGTGAGAACGAAGGGACCGTGGGAGGCTACAAAGAGGTACAGCTCGAAGTGGTGGGCGATGATGTGTACGGCACCCTCAAATTCGAAAGCGGGGTACACCGCGTACAGCGGGTTCCCGATACCGAAGCCAGCGGACGGGTGCATACCTCGGCCGCTACCGTTGCGGTGATGCCCGAGGCCGAAGAGCTGGATTTTGAATTGAACCCAGCCGATGTAAAAATGGAGACTGCCCGAAGCGGGGGAGCCGGCGGTCAGAACGTAAACAAAGTAGAGACCAAGGTGATGCTGACCCACCTTCCTACCGGCACAGTGGTCGTTTGCCAGACCGAGCGCTCGCAGCTGGCCAACCGAGAGAAAGCCATGCAAATGTTAAGAACGCGTTTGTACGAAGAGCAGGTAAGAAAACAAGAAGAGGAGATTTCGCGCCATCGTAAAAGCCTGGTTAGCACCGGCGACCGTAGCGCCAAGATCAGAACCTATAATTTTCCGCAGGGCCGGATCACCGATCACCGAATCGGCTTTACACTCTATAATCTGGATGCCGTACTTAACGGAGAGATCCAGGAATTGATCGAAGCCCTGCAATTTGCCGAAAACGCCGAGAAATTAACCCGCTCCTGACCCCGCTGAAGAAGTTTTGATTTTTTTAACAAGGGGTCGCTCAACTTCTGAACTAACTTTACGTTCTATTAATGTTCGTTGATTTTTGATACAAACATTTTTCTCATAAGCAGTTAGTTTTGGTTGCGACCCCTGTTTCTACAGGGGTCAATTTTTTGGCTACCCACCCACCTAAACCGCATCCTATACTATTGGCTAGCATATCGAGGTAATCGAACTGCCGACCGGCTTGCAGCGCTTCTTGTAAAAATTCGATGGCAATGCCCACGCAGCACCATCCTGCCACATTCAAAATAATTAATCTGCGTTTTTGTGTAAGCGAAAAAGAGGCGGCATTGATGACCTGCTGCCATAAAAAGACCAGTCCAAAAAAAATGACGAGGTGAATCAATTTGTCGATGGGCAGTTGCTGGGGTAATTGCGAAAGACCGAGTGCTGATAGCCATCTTGCGAACAATCCGTTCCCTGAAAACGAAGTTGCGGGGGCCAATAGCAAATAGGACGACATGGCTAACCAGCTCGTAGCGATGGTTAGAGAAAGAACGATCTTGTTCAATAGGGATGCTTTATGCGACCAACGACTCGTATCCGGCGGCATCGAGCAAGGCCTCGACATCGGCCGGGTTGCTCACCGTCATTTTGATCATCCAGCCCTCACCATATGGATCGCTGTTGACCAGTTCGGGAGCGCCACCAAGCGCAGGATTCAATTCATTGATCGTACCGCTAACGGGCAAAAAAAGATCGGAGACCGTTTTAACGGCTTCTACCGTACCAAATACGGCACCGGCCTCTAGCTGGCTTCCAATGGTATCGACCTCAACGAAAACAATATCTCCCAGCTCGCGCTGTGCGTAGTCGGTAATTCCGATCGTGGCAACATTACCATCGAGGCTGATCCATTCGTGATCTTTGGTGTAGCGTAATTGAGCGGGGATATTCATAGGTCAATATTTTTGGAGCACAAACCTACTAATTATGATGCAAAAAAGTTCAGGAGCGTTTGCGCTTGATAAGCTTGGCTTGCAAGATCACCACATCTTGTAAGGGTCTGTCTCGATCGGCTCCTTTGCTGGTAGGCACATCGGCAATAGCATCGACTACCTCAATTCCACTGATCACTTCGCCAAAGACAGTGTAGTTCTGGTCAAGATGCGGAACACCGCCCAGCGTAGTATAGACCTGGCGCTGTTCTGCAGGGATCTTTCGTTTAAGGCGATAGGTCTCTACCGAGTCAAGACCGGCCTCTGTAAAGACCTTGCCCTGGGTCAGGTAGAACTGGCTGGCACTGCTGGCTTTTTCAGGATTGTTATCGCGGGCGGCGGCAATGACACCCTTTTTATGAAACAAGGTGGGTTTGAACTCAGCGGGTACCCGGTAGCCCGGTCCGCCGTTGCCCAACACTTTACCGGCCGGGGCATTGCGACTGTCCGGATCGCCCGCTTGGATCATGAAATTTTTTATTACCCGATGAAAAAGGATGTTTTGATAATAGCCAGTTTTGACCAGTTTTAAAAAATTATCGCGGTGCAGGGGAGTCGAATCGGAGAGGCGTATTTGAATGCGACCCATGCTGGTTTCGAGAAGTACGTCGCGCTTGCGGTCCTTGCGGGTTACGACCGAGTCCTTTGTATTCGGTTGAGCCCATACCTGCCCCGTTACGAGCAAGAGCAGGGCGATCGAAAAGGCGATTGAATTTTTTGTAAGCATAGTATTAAAAGGATGATTCTTCGAAATAAAGCAATACATGATCTTTTATGAAATTCTCTTGGTCGAACATGTTCATGTCGGGCAAGGCTTTTAATTGCCGAAAATGAGGCCAGCCGTCTTCGTCTACTCGCTCTAGTTCGTAGTAGCCGCTTTTGGCCAGCAGGCTGCATACGGCCACATGCATCAGGTCTTGTTTCTGTTCTTTGGAGAATTTCTCTTTGATATCACCGAACTCTTGTACGCCGACCAGGAACAAAACGGTTTCCAGGTCGGGCTTTTTCCCAAACCGTTCTACCAATTTTGCCTCCAAATTCCACCAACGTTGTTGCAGATCGTCTTGGGCTAACATAGGTACAAAGATAACGGCTTGCCCGCCGATTGTCTTGTCGGGCGCGGCCGGTACTTTATATTTGCCTCAAATTGGTTACATGCTCACTCTTCAGCAATTGAGGCAAGACCCCCAGGGTGTAAAGGCCAGACTGGCCAAAAAGCATTTTGCCCGGCCCGAACTGGTCGATACCATCATTGCCCTCGATGACCAGCGAAAGAAATTACAATTAGACAGCGATAATCTGCAAGCCAAGATCAATACCCTTTCTAAAGAAATTGGCATGATGATGGGTAAGGGTGAGCGCGAACAGGCCGAGGCCCGCAAACAAGAAGTGGCTTCGCTAAAAGCCTCATTGCAACCATTGGCAGAGCAGTTGGGTGCCGCAGAGCAGCAATTGCAAAGCGAACTGGTATTACTTCCCAATCTTCCTAACGAAAAAGTTCCCGTGGGTCGTACGGCCTCCGACAACGAGGTCGTTCGCGAAGGAGGTACAAAACCGGTGTTGCCCGAGGGGGCACAGGCTCACTGGGACCTGATCCGCACCTACGATCTGGTCGATTTTGAGGCCGGTGCCCGAATAACCGGCAGCGGCTTTCCGGTGTACAAGGGAAAGGGCGCCAAATTGCAGCGTTCACTGATTCAGTATTTCTTGGATGTAAATACCGCAGCGGGTTACACGGAGTACTTGCCCCCATTGATGGTCAATGAAGCATCTGCCTACGGAACCGGACAGCTACCCGATAAAGAAGGGCAGATGTATCATATGCCGCTCGATAATTTGTACATGATCCCTACTTCGGAGGTGCCTGTTACCAATATTTATCGCGATCAACTGCTATCGCTTAACGATCTGCCTGTTCGCATGACGGCTTTTTCGCCTTGTTTCAGAAGAGAGGCCGGAAGTTTCGGATCTGATGTAAGAGGGCTCAACCGGGTGCATCAATTCGATAAGGTAGAGATCGTATCGATCGTACCTCCTGAGCAGAGTTATGCCGTATTGGATGAGATGGTATTGCATGTAGAGAAACTGCTGCAATCATTGGAGCTTCCGTATCGCATTTTGCGTCTTTGCGGGGGCGATATGAGTTTTGCCTCTGCGCTTACCTACGATTTTGAGGTATACAGTGCGGCTCAACAAAAATGGCTCGAGGTAAGCTCGGTCAGCAATTTTGAATCGTTTCAGGCTAATCGATTAAAACTTCGCTATAAAGACGAGAAGGGTAAATCTCAGTTGCTGCACACGCTCAATGGCAGTTCGCTGGCCCTACCTCGTATCGTGGCCGCCTTGCTGGAAAATAACCAGACACCGCAGGGAATACGCCTGCCGAAAATAGTGGAGGCTTACATGGGAACAGCTCTGCTTACGCGCTAGCGACTTCGTGCGCTTGCTGCCACTCCTTTATTTTTTTATGCATGATGCTAAACCACAGCGGTGGCACCAACGCCAATAGCATCATACCCGGATAACCGGTGGGCATTTGCGGCGCATTGTCATGATGACGAAGCACCTGGTATTTGCGGCTGGCCAAGTAGTGATGATCGGAGTGACGGCTCAATTCAAAAAGCATCAGTCTGCCCACCACATGATCGCTGTTCCAACTATGATGGGGCATGGCTCTCTCATATTGTCCGGAGGCTCCCAGCTTTCGTTGCAAGCCGTAATGTTCTATGTAGTTGACGGTCTCTAACATGAGCATTCCCATAAAGGCCGCTCCGAGAAATGCCAGCACTGAACTGGTACCAAAATACCATCCGATCAACGCCACAAAGGCAATTTGTAAAAACTGAAATCGTATCATCTCGTTGTGAACAGAGAAAGCCGTTCCCCTTTTTTTGCGACACTCTTCGTTTGCAATGTGCCAGGCACTCACATAGCTCATTACAATGGTGCGGAAGTAAAAGGTATAGACCGGTTCTCCGAAACGAGCACTGCTGGGATCTTCGGGGGTGGCCACGCGTTTGTGATGCCCTTTGTTGTGTTCGGTAAAAAAGTGCATGTACAGCGAGGTCAACAAAAGTGCCTTGGCCAGGGTTTGCTCGAAGCGATCAACGCGGTGACCGAGTTCGTGCGCTACATTGATGCCGAAGATGCCGCACAGTAATCCCATCGCAAAGATGCGACCCAGTCGGTCCGAGAAAGAAAGAGAATCACTGGCTATGCCCTCTAAAAAAATATAGAGTAAGAAATATTGTATGACCACCGTTACATAGAGCATAAGATCATAGCTCCGGTCTTGTTTGGCCAGTTCTTCTTCGGCCGCACTCATATTGACAGGGTCGGGCTTTATAAAGAGCTCTGTGAGCGGCACCAGTATCCAGGCCCAGCACATGGGCATCCATACGATCCATCCCTGGCCGGTAAAGGAAAACCAGGCCCCAGCAAAAAAGATAAAAGGAGATAGATATTTAAATGCCTTCATAGGTGATCCGTTAGTGGTTAAGCAGATTTCTTTGAAGTAGCAATGCGGTAAAGCACCCAAGCCATCAAGGCAAAGAATCCTACGCCCAGCCATTTGTATCCTTCGTGCCCGAGTGTGTCCGCTATGCTATGCTCGGCATTGATGCTGCCCAGTTTTTTATTTACGGACTCGATAGAAGAAAGAATAGCTACCAGCACACCGGCCAGTGCCCCGCCGGCCACCAGACCGGTAGCGAACAGATTGCCTTTGCCAAGATCTTCTTCTTCTGCAGACAAGACAATATTCTTTTTCTTTTGTGTCCACTCTACCAAACCTCTTATGGCACCACCAATGAAAATGGGAAGGGTAGTAGAAAGAGGCAGATAAATTCCGATCGCAAAACTGAGGGCCTTGATGCCGCACAGCTCCATCACGATGGCAATAAAGACACCGACCAATACGAATTGCCAATCGAGATTGAAAGAAAGGATCCCTTTTACAAGCGTGGCCATCAATGTTCCTTGCGGAGCCGGATACTTATCGGTACCGATGGCGTGCTGAATACCTTGGGCCGCCATCTCTGCCGTAGGTTGGTCAAGTATCTTAATGGTGGCTCCAATGGCGATCGAAGAAACGATGGCTCCTACGAAAAGGGCCAATTGTTGATAGCGTGGAGTGGCTCCTACAATATATCCCGTCTTGAGGTCTTGCGAGGTGGCACCCGCGTTGGCCGCAGCGATGCAGATCATTCCCCCAACGACCAATGCCATCGGCTCGTATACATATCCGGTCCATTTAACGGCAATAAAGATCAGACAGGTGCCCATAAGTGTGGCGATCGTCATTCCCGAAATAGGATTATTCGACGAGCCGATCAGCCCCACGATACGAGAAGAGACAGTTACAAAAAAGGCGCCGAAAATAATGACCAGTACACCCAGCAATAATTTGCTGCCGATGTTGCTGCCGGGAATCAGCGTGCTGGGAAGCAGTGCAATTACCGCGATCAGCAGCAGGCTGCCAATTCCTACTACTTTTAAAGAGAGGTCTTGCTCGGTACGAAGTACGGCCGTTGCTTCACTGCGTGCACCCGTTTTTTGAAGTGATCCGATACTTCCTTTAAATGAAGAGATGATGGTGGGAATGGTTTTGATGAGGGTAATGAATCCGCCCGCTGCTACAGCTCCGGCTCCGATCTGCCTGATATAGGCACGATAGATCGCCGTTGACCAATCAGCAAATCCTTGTGTGGCAGGATCCCATCCTCCCGGTCCGCCCGCTGTTTCTACATTGCTGAGGTAGCCGAGTTTTACCAATTGGGCGGCGATCACAACGCCGTGATCACTGAGCAAACTGGCCAGCAGGGGTGTAAATACGAACCAGCTGAGTACGCCACCGGCCACGAGCACCCCTGCAATTTTTGGACCGATAATATATCCTACTCCCAGGTATTCGGGCGTAATTTCTCCACTCACTTTGGCAGATGGAAAGAACTTTTGGGTTTGCTTCGTCATGAACGAAGGGGTCTCGGCAATAACGTGTACGATCTTTTGCAACAAGGCATAGACGAAAGAAAATCCTAATCCTAAAAATGCGGTCTTGGCAAAGTCCCCACCTTTTTCGCCCGCCTTCAGCACCGAGGCACAGGCTGTTCCTTCGGGATAGGGAAGCGTTTTGTGTTCTTGTACGATCAGCGAACGACGCAGCGGAATCATCATCAGCGTTCCTAGTACGCCACCGAAAATAGCCAGTATAAGAATGGTGAAATAATTGAAGAAATTAGCGCTTCCTGCCTCGCTTAAAAATAAAAATCCAGGTAACGTAAAGACCACACCGGCTGCGATGCTTTCTCCGGCCGATCCGGTGGTTTGAATGATATTATTTTCAAGGATAGTGGTGCGCAACAATTTTCTGCCCAGTGTAATGGCCAATACGGCAATGGGGATCGATGCCGATACGGTCAGGCCGGCCTTGAGAGCCAGATACACGGTAGAGGCGCCAAAGATGATTCCAAAGGCCGCTCCGGTCAAAATGGACTTGAGGGTAAACTCGGCCATCTTGGTTTCGGGAGAAACAAAGGGCTTAAATTGTTGATCGCTCATATGCGTTAGTTATAATTAATCGTTCATCATTTTTTGCAGCAGTCTTGTCAGCACCAACAGCAGGGCAGCGGCAATACCCGACATGACTACGAAAAGTAAAAAGAAATCGTACATGTTATTCATCTGGTAACCCATAAACTGGGTGGTTCTTCCATCGGGGTACAGGGCGCTGAGTACACCGGCCAACTTGTTAGCGGCCGCATTGGCCAAAAACCAGACCGCCATCAGCAACGAGGCAAATTTAATAGGAGCCAGTTTATTGACGAGTGAAAGGCCGATTGGCGAGAGGCAAAGTTCGCCCCATGTATGAAGGGCATACATGCCCAACAACCAGATCATGCTCACTTTGGTGCTTGCCTGTACATCCTTGACCCCAAAGGCGATCCACAAATAACCCAAGGAGAGCAAAAAGAGACCTAGCGACATCTTGGTAGGAGAAGAAGGCTCCCTTTTTCCCAGTTTTAACCAAAGCCAGGCAAAGACGGGCGCAAAGAGTACTACATATATTGAGTTAAGCGAAGCGAAGAAGCTGGCAGGTACTGTAAAAAAGCCAAGGTCGCGTTGGGTCTGTTCTTCGGCAAAAAAAGTAAGAGAGGCACCGGCTTGCTCAAACGCACTCCAGAAAAAGACCACAAAGAACGAAACACAAAAAATAACGGCCACCCGCTGTTTCTCTATCTTGGCAAGGGCTTTATCTGAGAAAATAATGAACCCGATCAGTACCGGCGCTGCGATCAGTACATAGGCCAGATAATCTACCACACTGGTATCTACATACAAGGCAGCGATCATGATGGCAGATAGCAGTATCAGCAGACCCACCACGTTCGACGGACGTGTCCAGGCGGCGGGTGCATGGGCCGGCGTAAGTCCCAATACATTGTTATCGGGATCCAACACATATTTTTTATGATAAAAAAGTTGAACCACCACGCTGATCAACATGGCGATACCCCCGGCCAAAAAGGCCCATTTAAAGTCTTCGGGATGGCCGGTGTCGCCCACCAGCCCACAGATGATGGGGCCTATGGCGCCACCAACGTTGATCCCCATATAAAATATGGTGTAGGCCGAGTCGATTCGGCGATCTCCCTTCGGGTAAAGCTGCCCGACCATGGCCGAAATATTGGGTTTAAAGAAGCCATTACCCGTTATCATCAATCCCAATCCTGTAAAAAATAAGATGGTAGAAACATCGGCATACGATTGATAGAGTGAGGCACAGAAAAACAGTACGAACTCGCCTAGTGCCATAAGAAGGCCCCCCACGATGATGGAGCGCTGGTTACCCCAATAGCGGTCAGCGATATATCCTCCCAGCAAGGGCGTCAGGTAGACCAACCCTGTATAGCTTCCGTAGATATTGGAGGCAAAGACCTTGTCGAACATCAGGGCTTTGGTCAAAAACAACACCAATATGGCGCGCATGCCATAGTAATTGAATCGTTCCCACATTTCAGTGGCAAACAAGACGGCCAGTCCCTTGGGGTGACCGGTCTGGGTCGAAGTCGTAGACGTAGACATGGGGTCAGTTGATTTAAGTGTTTGAAAATAAAGATTATTATCTTATCCCCAATTAGCGGTAGGCTATTTACTTTCGCACCTAACTTTTCTACCGCTCAGTATGCGCATACTTCTTTTGGGATCCGGAGGCCGCGAACATGCCCTGGCTTGGAAAATTTCTCAGAGTCCGCTTTGCACCCAACTTTTTATAGCCCCGGGCAATGCCGGAACGCTCTTATTGGGTACCAATTGCCCCATAGGCGTTACCGATTTTGAAGCCATTGCTGCCCTTTGTGTGGCAGAGCAAATTGATATGGTAGTGGTAGGACCCGAAGAGCCGTTGGTAAAGGGTATCAGGGAATTTTTAACTGCCTATGATGGACTTGGCTCGCTTAAGATCATCGGGCCCGGCAAAGAGGGTGCTCAATTAGAGGGCAGCAAGGCATTTGCCAAAGCTTTTATGGAGCGCCACGCGATTCCGACCGCTCGCTACAAAGAGTTTTCTGCTTCTAATTACGAAGAAGGCGTTGCTTATTTGCAACAGCATCCATTGCCGATCGTGTTAAAAGCAGACGGACTGGCGGCCGGCAAGGGAGTGCTTATCTGTGAGACCCTATCCGAAGCACTACAAGGCTTCGAAGCCATGATCCGCGAGGCGCGCTTTGGCGAGGCGGGCAAAAAAGTAGTGGTCGAACAATTTCTACGAGGTATAGAGATCTCCGTCTTTGTGCTTACCGACGGAAAGCAATATGTACTGTTGCCCGAGGCCAAAGACTACAAGCGAATCGGAGAGGGCGACAGAGGGCTCAACACCGGAGGAATGGGAGCGGTAAGCCCCGTGCCATTTGTGGATGCGGCCCTTTGGAAAAAGATCGAGGAGCGGGTGGTGGTCCCCACCATTAACGGCTTGCAGCAAGACGGCATTCCGTATTGCGGGTTTGTTTTTATTGGCTTTATGATCGTGGCGGGGGAACCCTTTGTAATTGAATACAACTGTCGCATGGGTGATCCGGAAACCGAGGTCGTTATTCCACGATTGACCTCCGATCTCGTGGCGTTGCTCGATGCCGCTGCCTCGGGGACCCTGTCACAGACCGGTCTGCAGATAGATCCCCGTACCGCCTGTACCGTGGTGGCGGTGAGTGGCGGGTATCCCGAAGAATACCAAAAAGGGCATCCTATTGCCGGATTGGATCAACAGCAAGATGCTCTCATTTTTCATATGGGCACCGCACGCAAGGACGGACAGGTAGTGACCAGCGGTGGTCGGGTGTTGGCCGTTACCTCGTTCGCAACTTCGATTGCCGAAGCCGCTGCCAAGTCGCAGCGGGTGCAACAGCAGATTCAGTTCAAAGACAAGTACTGGCGAACCGACATCGGCTATGAATTTAGCTAAGGAAAACTCCTTTGAGAAGTTAATAATTTCCTACACCTTTGCTATCATACAAAAGTGATTTAAGGAAATGGGAATTTTCAACTGGTTTACGCAAGAGATCGCCATCGATCTGGGCACGGCCAATACGCTCATCATTCACAACGATGAGGTAGTGGTCAACGAACCCAGCATCGTTGCCCTCAACCGAAATAATCCAAAAGAAGTTTTAGCGGTTGGTAAAAAGGCATTGATGATGCACGAGAAAACGCACGAGAGCATTCGTACCGTGCGTCCTCTTCGCGACGGCGTGATCGCAGATTTTAATGCGGCCGAGTTGATGATACGCGAGCTGATCAAATTGGTCTATCCCAAAAGACCTTTGTTGCCTCCGAGCTGGAGAATGATGATCTGTATTCCCTCTTCCATTACCGAAGTAGAAAAAAGAGCGGTGCGCGATAGCGCCGAACAAGCAGGTGCCAAAGAGGTGTATCTGATTCACGAACCGATGGCTGCTGCACTGGGTATCGGTATCGATGTAGAGGAGCCTGTCGGAAATATGATCATCGATATCGGAGGGGGTACCACTGGTATTACGGTGATCGCATTGGCCGGTATCGTGTGCGATCAATCCATTCGTATTGCGGGCGATGAGTTTACGGCCGACATTATGGAAGCTCTTCGTCGTTATCACTCTCTGCTGATCGGGGAGCGTACGGCAGAACAGATCAAGATACAAGTGGGTGCGGCCACGAAAGACATCGATAATCCTCCCGATGATTTTGCGGTCAACGGTCGCGATCTGGTTACGGGTATTCCCAAGCAGATCATGGTCAGTTACCAAGAGATCGCCGAAGCGCTCGATAAAAGTGTCTTCAAGATAGAAGAAGCGATCTTGAAAGCCCTCGAGCAAACCCCTCCGGAGCTCGCGGCCGACATCTATCGTCGCGGTTTGTACATTACCGGCGGTGGTGCCTTGTTGCGCGGACTCGATAAGCGGTTAAGCGCAAAGATCAAGTTGCCTGTGCACATAGCAGACGATCCGCTCAAGAGCGTGGTGCGCGGTACAGGTATCGCACTTAAGAACTACGATCGTTACCCCTTTGTGATGAGATAATTTGGCGGCCTATTAAACTGGTACTTCGTTGCGTAACGTTATTTTATTTATTCGTCGCTATTTTACCTTCTTTACTTTTTTATTTCTGCAGGTAGTTTCTCTTTGGTTCTTGTACAGCTACAATACTTTTCACCAGGCACAATTTTTGCAAACAGCCAACGAGCTGACCGGTCAAGTCAATAGCCGGTATAAAAAAGTAGAGAACTTCTTTGCGCTCGGCGACGAGAACAGAAGGGTCCATCAACTGAACGATTCACTTTTCAATCTGTTGGCAAGACAATATGTGCAGACCGATACCGGCCGGCAATTGGTTAGAGATACGGTACCGTCCGATACGCTCAATCGATATCGTCGATATTATTTTCGTCCGGCCGCGGTTATCTATAACTCGACCAGCAGCGAAAAAAATTACATTCAACTCGATCGGGGTGCCTTGCATGGTATTACGGAGAATATGTCTGTGTTGAACTCCGACGGTGCCGCAGTGGGTGTGGTGGTGAATGTGAGCCCACGCTTTGCACAAGTAATGAGCTTGCTGCATGTGCGTCAAAAAGTAAATGTGGCGCTAAAGAAATCAGGCGATTTCGGTACCATCGAGTGGGACGGGGTCGATCCCGGGCTGCTCTTGCTAAAGGGCTTGCCCAAAAGTGTTCCGGTCAAAGTGGGCGACTCGGTCGTGACCAGTCGCTACTCCTTTAATTTTCCGCCGGGGTACCCTGTGGGTACGGTGGCCGAGGTCATCAGCGATCCGGGCACTAATTTCTTTTTGCTGAAAGTAAAACCTGCGGCGCGTTTTTATAACCTGCAATATGTTTTTGTGGTAGAGAATCTGCAATACAGCGAACAAGCCCAGCTCGATGAGCAGACCAGAAAACGTATCGAAGACCCAAAACGCACCACCCGATGAGCGAGTTGATCAGAAATATCATCCGTTTTGCCCTCTTTTTGTTGTTTGAGGTGTATGTATTGAACCGGGTTCCTCACTTGCATCGATTTATTTCGCCTTCACTTTATTTTTTATTTATTCTCTGGTTGCCTTTCGCCCTCACTGAGCGCTGGTTGCTATTGATCGCTTTTGCCACCGGGCTTACGCTTGATTATTTTACGCAAACACCCGGACTGCATGCTGCGGCTTGCGTGCTGATCGCTTATGTTCGACCCTTTTTGATCAGCGTCTTGACCCCGCGAGATAGCTCCGACTTCAATTACCGCGAACCCTCTCCGCAGTCGTTGTTGTGGGCGCCTTATTTTATTTATGTGCTGATCTTGACACTGCTGCATCACGGCTGGCTGGTTTTGCTCGAGTGGATGAGTTTTGGCAGCTTCGGTGATTTTCTGATCAAGTTGATCTCTTCGACGGCTATCTCTTTGCTTCTGATCTTTACCGTCGAGTTATTGTTTCCGCGTAACATGCGATTTAGAACCAATGTGGGCGGATAAATCTTTCTTTCATGGCAGCGTATAATCAATCACGAAGCAATATCATCCGATTACTTGTTATCATCTCTTTTTCGGTGATCGTATTGCAATTGATGTATCTGCAGCTGGTCGATCGCCGCTACAAGCAACTGGCCATGGACAATGCGGTCTATGCCAAGGTAATTTATCCGGAGCGGGGTATCATCTATGACAGAAAGGGAAGGGCGATCCTCAACAATACGATCATCTACGACCTACTGGTTACTCCGGCCGAAGTAAAGGGGATCGATACCCTCGATTTTTGTCGGCTCATGAATATCGATACCGCCGATTTTCGAAAGCGAATGATAGAGGCCATCGTAAAGAATACGCGCGTTAGGCCTTCGGTCTTTAAAGCGATGCTTACGCAAGAATTGCAGGCTCGTTTTGAAGAGAACAGCTGGAAGTTTCCCGGCTTTAACCTGGTGGAGCGCCCCTTGCGGATTTACCCATACGATGCAGCGGCGCATATCTTGGGCTATGTGCGAGAGGCCGACAAACGCGACATTGAGCGTTCCGAAAATTTTTACCGCCAGGGCGACTACATAGGAAAGACGGGCCTGGAAGCATTTTACGAACCTGTGCTAATGGGACAGCGCGGGGTGCAATACATGATCAAGGATAACAAGAATCGTATTGTGGGCACCTATGAGAATGGCGAATACGATACGGCTGCCATCGCCGGCAGAAGTTTACACACCTACATCGATATTGAACTGCAGCAACTGGCCGAAAAGCTGATGAGCAATAAGGTGGGCGGCATTGTGGCCATCGATCCCCGCACGGGTGGTATTCTTTCGATGGTGTCGGGCCCAAATTATAATCCCAATGATCTTTCGGGTCCTGACGGAAGCAAGAATTTTAGCAGAATGCAACTCGATGTTTCGGGGCCGATGCTCAATCGTGCCATTGCGGGAAAATATGAACCGGGTTCTACCTATAAGCCGCTGGGTGCCTTGGTCGCACTCAATGAAAAAGTAATTACACCCTCTTATGGTTATCCCTGCGGAGGCCGCTATACACTTTGCGGTCACGGAAAACCTGAGTGTACGCATGCCGGAGGCGGGCATGCTGCCAACGTACGATTGGCCATTGCCAATTCGTGCAACGCCTACTTTGCGCATATTTATCGGCTAACGGTCGATAATCGAAAATACAAGAATGTGTACGACGGGTATTTGCATTGGAAGCAGTACATGAACGCATTTGGATTGGGCGTACGTCTGGGCGTTGATCTGCCCAGTGAAAGTGCAGGCGGTATTGCCGATACGGCTACTTACAACCGCGAGAATGCGGGACGATGGACCTCTTGTACCAACCTGACCCTGGGCATCGGACAAGATAAGATGCAGGCTACACCCCTGCAAATGGCCAACGCCATGTGTATCATCGCCAACAAGGGTTATTATTATACGCCTCATTTCGTATCGCGCATCGAAGATGAGCAAGAGCAAGACAGCGGCTACATTAATCGTTATAAGATTCGTCACGACGTACTTACTTACATCCCTGCCGATGCCTTTAATGATGTAATAGAGGGCATGAGTGATGTGGTAAAGGTTGGAACCGCACGCGGCGCACAGATAGAGGGAATCGAAGTATGTGCCAAGACAGGAACCGCAGAGAATTACACGGTGTTGGATGGTCGTCGCATTAAGCTGCCCGATAATTCGATGTTCGTTTGTTTTGCTCCCAAAGAAAATCCCAAGATCGCCATTGCCGTATTTGTGCAGAATGCCGGTTTTGGTGCCACTTGGGCCGCACCCATTGCGCGTATGATGATGGAGAAGTATTTAAATGATTCTCTGTCGACGAGAAGCAAGGCCGACTCTGCTCGTATTGAGGCAGCCAATCTGATGCCTGCCTATTTTAAAAGACTTCAGTATCGCGAAGACTCGATCAGGGCGTTCAAGTGGTTTCAAACAACAAGAGATAGTATCTATATAGAGCGATATACAAAATGGCAGGGGCCTGCGGTGCCTGGCAAACGGCAGCCCTCATCGAAGCAAAAAGCTAAGCCGGTAATGGCTGCAGTGGTCCCGCACCGCATCGCGATCGAAAAAAAGGAGGCCTTGCGATGAGAAATCATTCCTCAACCATCTCCAAAGGCATCGACTGGAGCCTGATATGGATCTATCTGGCGCTGGTGCTGATCGGTCTGTCGGCCATCTTTGCGGCTACCTACCAAGAAGGTGATCCCTTTTTACAAAGTCTGCTGGCCTTTAAGACCGATTACAGTAAACAATTTTATTTTTTATTGATCGCGCTCGTGTTGGGATTTTTTATTCTGCTCACCGACAGTAAATTTTACCCTGCCACCTCTAATTTTTGGTATGCGGTAGGAATTATCTTGCTGTTGCTGGTCTTTCCCTTTCACTCGCGTATCAAGGGTACCGAATCGATCATTCGGATCGGGGCATTTAATTTTCAACCGGCTGAGTTTTGTAAGCTTTTTGTGGCGCTGGCCTTGGCCAAGTATCTGTCTCGACCCGAGACCAATTTTAACTTGCCTCGATCACAGTTCATTGCAGCTTGTTTGGTTATTTTTCCAGCAGGGCTGGCCATCTTACAAAGTGAGACAGGGCTAGCCCTTGTCTATTTTTCTTTCTTTATGGTAATGTACCGCGAGGGACTACCCTCGGTCATTCCCACGCTCGCCATTTCTCTGGCGCTGCTGATCATTGCCAGTATACTGATACCTCCCAACATCTTGGCCTTTATTTTAACGGGCATCGCGATCTTGCT
>DNMB01000014.1:0-3674 GCA_003489485.1 Chitinophagaceae bacterium
GTATGGGATGCTACTGTGATCCGTCTTCGTGAACTTTCACTCTCTTATTCTATTCCTGCTTCTTTGCTGAATAAGACTCCGTTTGGTGCCGCTTCTCTGACCGTAAGTGGTCAGAATTTGTGGTACCATGCTCCAAGCTTCCCCAAGTATACCAACTTCGATCCTGAGACTTCTACGCTTGGTGTAAACAGTTTTGCCCGTGGGTTTGAACTGATGACGGCTCCTTCTTCTAAAAGATTGGGTGTAAGCCTTCGCGTAACCTTCTAAAACAATAGCTATGAAAAGAATAATCATATTTGCTGCAGTTACGGTTTTACTGGTTACTGCATCGTGTAAAAAAAGGTTGGATGACCTGTTGGTAAACCCCAACACGCCCACCCTCGACAAGGCAGACGTTGACCTGTACTTTAATGCTGTTCAGCTCAGCTTCGCCGATTTTTATAACTCTTTGTCCGATCGCGGCATGGAGGTATCTCGTACTTGGAACCAAGGGGGTAGTACCTACCTGAATGCGTTTCGTCCCGAGACCTTCAATGGCGTATGGAGCACGGGCTATCGCTCTGTGTTGACCCAGATCAACGCCATGGAGCCTATTGCGCGTTCTCAAAACAGATGGTACCACGTTGGTGCGGGTCAATTGCTGAAGGCCTACACTGGTATGGCGCTGGTCGACTTCTTTGGCGATGTGCCTTGGTTCGAAGCGGCTAACCCTACACAATCTGTTATTAATCCTAAGATCGACAAGGGTGCTGATATCTATGCTAACTGTATCGCCCTGCTTGACTCAGCTATTTTTAACCTGAACAGAACACAGGCTTCTAACCCCACCAACGACCTTTACTATGGTGGTAACAAAGCCCGCTGGATCACATTGGCCAATACCCTTAAGTTAAAGGCCTATATGACCACACGTCTGGTAGATGCTAATGCTGCTACCAAGATCGCTGCTGTTCTGGCTACCGGTAATATTATCGATACTGAACCCGAGGATTTTGTTTTCCGTTTTGGTACACAATTAGAGAACCCCAACGCCCGTCACCCCAAGTACAATAGCTGCTATCGTGCCGCCGGTGGTGTAGGTATCTATATTTCTAACTACTTGGCCTGGGAAATGACCACCGAAAAAGGATTTGTTGATCCTCGTGTGCGTTATTACTTCCGCCGTCAGATCAATGCTCGTAATGGACAGCTGGCCGCTAACGGACAGCCTGCCTTACCCCTCACCGCCCTTGCTTGTCAAGGTCAGTTGAGCCCCGGTCACTATCCAGCAGGTATGGCCTTCTGTATGGCCGGTGATGGTTACTTTGGAAGAGATCATGGAGATCCCTCTGGTATTCCTCCGGATAATACGTTCCGTACCGCATGGGGTATTTATCCTGCTGGCGGTGAGTTCGATAACCTCCGTAACAATACCGGCAGCTCTGCATCAATTGTAAACGTAGCTGTAACGCTCACTGGTACACCCGGAGCCCGTGGTGCCGGTATTCATCCTATCTGGCTTTCTTCTTTCACTCACTTCTTGTTAGCCGAAGCCGCTTTGGTTTTGAATGTTTCTGGTCTTAACGCCCGCACCATCTTTGATGCCGGTTTGCGCCAGGCCTTTGCCAAGGTGATGAACTTTCCTGCTAGCATGAGCGTAACGCCTGATCCCGCATTCGTACCTGCCGCTACTGAGGTTAACTTCTATGTGAACTCTGTATTGTCTGCGTTCGATGCTGCACCTACCAACACCGCTAAACTTAATGTGGTGATGAAGGAATATCATATTGCCAGCTTTGGAAACGGAATTGAGCCTTACAACAACTACCGCAGAACGGGTATGCCTACCAACTTGCAGCCCATGCTGAACTCTCAGCCTGGTCCTTTCATCAGAAGTTTCTGGTATCCTACCGATCACGTAACGCTTAATCTAAATGCCAAACAAAAGCCTGATAATACTGTAAAAGTGTATTGGGATAATGGAAGTGCTAATTTGTTCTAAAAGTTAAAAACGTACGAATATGAATAAGAACATCTCAATCCTGTTGCTGGCTTTTGTAGCGGTGATCGGATTCTCTGGATGTACCGAAAAAACGATCAATGACTTTGATCCGTTCATGGCTGGGCTTACTAACGGCTCTTATTTGAAAGGGCTGGCCTCGTTCGACCCTGCCACTAACTCCTGGACCGACCGCAGCTTGATCGGCAATACGCTTGATGCCGCCAATCTGGCCAATGCCCGTATTGGGGTAAAGGTTAGATCTTGGGGCGTTGACCCTGTAGTTACAGCCAACGTTTATGTTGTGCGTAATACCAACTCTAACCAGGCCGCTTGGCGCTTCATTAAAAAATACACGATTGCTCCCGGCGATACGAGTTATTTTGATATGATCGTAAGTGCTCAGGAGATCGCTACCGCTCTTGGTATTCAAATGAATGCCAATGCCGGCAACTTTGCCCCCGGTAGCATCTTTACCTGCTACGTAGAGGCTGTAACGCAGTCCGGTAAAAAGTATACGCTCAACAACTCTAACTTCTCCGGTAGTGGTGCCAACTTCTACTACTCGGTGTTCTCTTTCCGCGGTAGTGTTGTTTGCCCTTATAACCCCGCCGCAATGGCCGGCAACTATGTTGTAGTGGCTGATCAGTGGGAAGACTGGTCAATAGGTGACGTAATTCCTAATCCCATCTCTGCTACGACTGCGTCTTCGCTGTCATTGCTGGGTGTATATCCCAATCCTGCTTATCCCGGTGCAAATAGTCCCCAGCCCATTCTTGTTAACGTAACGGTGGCTTCGGGTGTTGCTTCAGTAACCGATCAGCAGTATGGACGCTATGGAACTACTGCTTATGCTGTAACTACACAAGGCGCATCTAACTTCGTGTACTCTTGTACCGGAACGATCACGATGCTGCTTCGCCATCACGTGCCCGGTGCGGTTAATCTTTCTTACGGTAACTATCAGCTTACACTGCGTAAGCAGTAATATCTTTCGATATAAAAAATCAAAAGCCCCGCCAATCGCGGGGCTTTTTCATCAAAAAAAATTCTATGCCTACCAAGATTACCATCAATAACAACGGGTCCCTTAAGGTCGAGGGAGATTTTACCATTGTAGATCGCGAAGGAAACACTTACGATCTCGGCGGTCGCGAGATCGTGGGGCTTTGCCGCTGTGGACTCAGTAAGAACAAGCCTTTTTGTGATGGTGCCCACAATGGACAGTTCGAGCATGAGGCCAAAGCCTTTAGTCTGCCTCCTAAAAAAACCAGCTGAGGGTATTTATCGATCAGAACGGATCTGACCAGCGCACATCGGTATAGACGTTGCGCCCGGTCAACGTGCGCATAAACGCAATTACGGCATCTACTTCGGGTTGGGTCAAGTTCAATTGCTGGCCAACGCCGTTGGGTCTGAGCCGCGGATCTAGTCTTGTATTGCCCGGTGCCAGATTGATCTGACCGTAATGGCCAATTACAGCTTGTAAGCCTCGAAATTGTCCTGTGTGCATCAGGGGGCCATTCAGCGTACCATCAGTTCCCACAATATCTCTGAGTGAGGGAGAGCGGGTGTTGTTTACATCGATACCCGGGGCACCCAGATTACCAATAACTCCATTGTTGCCGCTGTTGGGGTCTATGGAGAATTCAGGAGGTGCATGACATCCGGCGCAGCCCAACCCCCCTCCGGTGCG
>DNMB01000014.1:4061-4775 GCA_003489485.1 Chitinophagaceae bacterium
CTGTAATTGGGAAAAGGCTGCTGGTCTTGGGGTGTAACCGCTCTGCCTTCGTCGTATTTTGCGTCAAATGATTGAATGCTGCGTACAAATTGTGCAAGGCATTCTTGCAAACGAACTTCGGTTATGTTTTGATCGCCGTACGCGAATTTGAATAACTCTTGATAGTACCCGATGCCTTTTAGTTTTGTGAGCAGATCGCTCAGACCCGGGCGACCACTTTGACCACTGAATCCCATTTCGGCATGGTCCTGAATAGGGCGGGTAGTTTGATTCTCTAATGTGGCAGCGCGCTCGTCCCAGAAAAATTTCTCTTCGTTGCTAAAACGGGCATTGATCAGCCGCATGGAATGCCGCGCCGTTCGTCCGTTCAAAACACCGAGGCTGGCAATAGCCGTATCGCCAAATGCAAATTTTTGAATATGACAACTCCCGCACGAGATCGTGTTATTGATGCTAAGTTGCTTATCGTAAAACAGTACCCTGCCTACTGTAGCCTTTGCATTCGTGATGGTATTGCCCGCTGTATTGTCTTTAAGGATGTAGGGCGGCTTAGCCTGGTTGGCATAGTTTGCCAGGTTATTCGGATCTATTTTTGTTCCAAACTTCTCTTTGATGGCCGTGTAGGGGTCTGTATCGCCTCCATTTTTTTGACAAGATAAAAAGGTGGCTAGTGTGGTCAAGAAGATGAGCAGGCTGGCAAGTGAATTGATCTTT
>DNMB01000043.1 GCA_003489485.1 Chitinophagaceae bacterium
ACCAACGGCTCCATTGATATCGGGATAGGTAGAACCCTTTCCGTAATAAAAATCATCATAGCCCTCTTTGGTAAAATAAAATGTGCCGATACTATCCAGCACATGGGCATGGAACTTGGCCAGCGCAGCGGTAAGTTCTTGGTTCTTTGCGGGCGTTAGCGGGTTCACGCGCGAAGGAACACCGGGCTGAAAAAAGAAAGTAGCATTGGTGCCTTGCTCGTGATGATCGGTGAGCAGATTGGGCTTCCAGGCTTGGAACCAACGTAACCTATTTTGACTTTCGACATGTACAGCAGGAAGCCAATCGCGGTTCAGGTCAAACCAGTAATGATTGAATCGCCCGCCGGGCCACACCTCGTTAAATTCTCTTGAGTTGGGGTCCGATACCAAATTCTTGCTCTTATGCTGATTGGCCCAAGTAGAGAAACGTTGTAACCCATCTGGGTTGAAAGAAGGATCAAACAAAATAACTGTGTTGGCGAGCAGCCGATCGATAGAAGCTCCCCTTGCCGCAGCAAGGTGATAGGCCGTTAGCAAAGAGGCATTGGAGCCGCTGGGCTCATTGCCATGAATGGAGTGACCGATCCACACTACCGAGGGCATATCGTCTATGGCCACATTGGCCGCTGCGACCGGATCGCTCAGCTGAAGGTGTTGCAAGCGGATCTTTTCGAGGTTACGGTGATTTTCGGGTGAGGTAATGATGAGCAATACCTGCGGACGCCCTTCATAGGTGTAGCCCATGGTCTCTAACTTGATGCGGTCGGGCGCCGCTACCGCAAGCGCTTTCATATACGTTACCAGCCGGTCGTGCGTTACATGCCATTGCCCCACCTCGTGGAAGATGACATCTTTGGGCTTGGGGATCGCGGGATTGTAGTCATACCCTGTGGGCAGGTAGTACGACAACTCTTGTGCGAGAACACAAGTCAGGGCACCAAAAAAGAACAGTGCCGAAAAAAGGATTTTTTTATAGCGCATAGTCAAGGATTATGAATTGCCAAGATAGGCAGTCTCGGGCAATAATCAGAGTACAATTGTATCTTTGCCCTATGAGCGCAAAAGGAAAAGTGCTGGTAGCCATGAGCGGCGGTATCGACAGTACCGTGGCCGCCCTGATGCTACATAAACAGGGCTATGAGGTGGTGGGCATTACCATGAAAACCTGGGACTATGCCGCCAGCGGAGGTAGCAAGAAAGAGACCGGCTGCTGCAACCTCGATTCCTTCAACGATGCCCGACAGGCCGCTGTAGAACACGGCTTTGCGCACTATATCTTAGACATTAGAGAAGAGTTCGGAGATTTTGTGATCGACAACTTCGTAGAAGAATATCTGGCCGGTCGCACGCCCAATCCTTGTGTGCTTTGTAACACGCACATCAAATGGAGGGCACTGCTCAAAAGAGCCAATGCCTTGGGATGCGACCATATTGCCACCGGGCATTATGCCAAGATCAGACAGCACGACAATGGCCGTTTCGTGATCAGCAAGGCCGTGGACCATACCAAAGATCAGAGTTACGTACTGTGGGGATTGCAACAAGACCTCCTCAGCCGTACCCTGCTTCCATTAGGCGGCTACCGCAAGACCGAGATTCGCCAAATGGCTCACGACTTTGGCTACCCCGCACTTGCCAAAAAGCAAGAGAGCTACGAGATCTGCTTTGTGCCTGACAACGACTACCGCGGATTTTTAAAAAGAAAAGTGCCGGACCTCGAAAGCAAAGTAGCAGGAGGTTATTTCGTTGACAAGAATGGAACCATTCTGGGAAAGCACAAAGGATATCCCTTTTATACGATCGGCCAACGCAAAGGGCTAGAGATCGCACTGGGCAGACCTGTATTCGTTACCCATATCGATCCGGACAATAATACCGTTACGCTAGGAGATGAGGAAGATCTTGACCAGCAAGAAATGTTGGTAGGCAAACTCAACCTCATCAAATACGATACACTCACGCCCGGGATGGAAGCCACCACAAAGATCCGCTACAAAGACGCAGGAGCACTCTCAGTGCTTTACCCCGATAGCAATACGTGCAACGTTCGCTTCTTTGAATCCGCTAAGGGAGTGGCCCCTGGTCAAAGTGCCGTCTTTTATGAAGGCGACGATGTGTTGGGCGGTGGCATCATTCAAAAAACACTGTAACTGCAGCTATGAACCGATGGCACTTTACTAGCTGGTTGCTTTGCGCAGCACTGCTGCTAACTTCGGTTTCTTTCTGGGGATGCAATCCTTCTGAAAAACAAACACCCTACCCCTTTTCATTAGAGGAGCTGATCGTGCTTACGCCCGGCAAATACATTACCTATCGGACCGATTCACTGGTCTTTCCGCAGTTTGGCAGACAAATTGCCACACGCAGTTATTTGATAAAACATGTGGTAGACAGCCCCTTTATTGATAACCTCGGAAATACGGCATATCGGATCAATCGCTTTATCAACGATACGATGGCACAGGGCAGCTGGCAACCCGCCGGAAGCTTTTCGGTAACGCGCACGACGGACCGGACCGAATGGGCAGAAGACAATCGACGATTTGTTAAATTGCAACAACCGCTTGTACCTGGTTATAGCTGGAAAGGTAATCGGTATTTGCCCGATCAACCCTTTGAGCCATTGTACAATTTTAGCAATGACGATAACATGCAAAACTGGAACTACCAGTGTACGACCAACAGTGGCAGCTTTACCTTTCGCAATAAAACCTACCAGCAAGTCATCACTATAGAGCAGGCCGATGAGCAATTCAATGTACCAGTTGTGCTGACCACAGCATACGCATTTCGCAATCGGGCCGTGGACCGCTTCTCTAGAGGGATCGGTCTTGTATACAGGGAGTTTGAATGTTGGGAGTACCAACCCAATACCGGCGGAAGCGGCGGACCCTACCGAGTGGGCTTCGGCATCAAACAATGGATGGTAGACCACAACTGATAAAACAGCCCCTATCTTTACAACATGAAAGCGTTTTTCCGCATCGTAGCGCTGAGCAGTTTTTTTATCTTGGGAGGTGCCGCTATGGCCAATGCCCAGTTTACCCGGCACATTGTATGGCTGAAAAATAAAGGAGGCAACACCTTTTCGCTAAGCAACCCCTCGGCTTATCTATCGGCGCGCTCCATTCAACGAAGAACCAGTCAGCAAATTATTGTCGACAGCACCGACCTTCCCGTAACGAGCGCCTATCTGAATGCAATCAGAGCGATCAGCGGGGTAACGGTTGTAAATGTTTCAAAATGGCTCAATGCAGTTTGTATTCAAACCAGCAACGCTGCTGCCCTTACCGCTGTGCAACAATTGCCATTTGTGCAAAGCACAGCAGGACTTGCTGACCGAATGGCAACCGGTCGAGAAATAGACAAGTTCATCGAAAGCCAACTCGTAACACCCCTTCAAGAGTCGACCACAAAAAGCGAAGCGCTTGCCGGCGATTTTTATAGCTATGGCAGCAGTGCCGGCAATGAGATCAAATTACACAAGGGAGATTTTTTACATAACATCGGGCTTAGAGGACAAGGCATGCAAATTGCCATGCTCGATGGTGGATTTTTTAATTACAATACACTTCGGGCCTTTGATAGCGTCAACCGAAATGGCCAGATCTTGAGTACCTGGGATTTTGTATCACGCAATGCCACTGTTAGCGACGATCACCCCCATGGTATGCAGTGCCTCTCTACCATTGCGGCCAATATTCCCGGACAGTTTGTAGGCAAAGCGCCGCAAGCATCCTTTCATTTGTTTCGCACCGAAGATGTGAACTCAGAGTATCCTATCGAAGAATTCAATTGGGTCTGTGCTGCCGAAAGGGCCGACAGTATCGGAGCGGACCTGATCTCCTCTTCACTGGGATATTACGATTTTGACAACCCTGTCTTTAACTACACCTACAGCCAGCTAAATGGTAATACGACCCTGTCGGTGCGGGGAGCCGATTGGGCCGCTAAAAAAGGATTGCTTGTATTTAACTCGGCGGGTAACGAAGGTAATAATGCCTGGCGGTTTATCATCACTCCATCCGACGGAGACAGTGTGCTCGCCATTGGAGCTGTCAACGCACAAGGAACCGTGGGCTCTTTTTCCAGCTATGGTCCCGCAACAGGCGGAAGAATCAAACCCGATATAGCCTCCGTGGGCGTGGCTGCCGTGGTACAAGGCAGCAACAACATAGGCACTGCCAATGGTACTTCTTTTTCTTGCCCCAATATGGCGGGCCTGGGCGCTTGTCTTTGGCAAGGATTCCCTGAATTCAATAACATGAAGATCGCAGAGGCCCTTAAGCGATCAGGAAGCCGATATGCTACGCCCGACGACAGAATAGGCTACGGCATCCCTGACCTGCAACAGGCCTTTGGCTGGTTACTGAGCGAGTATGCCACCGTATCGGCGCAACTGAACAGTTGTATTGCTTCCATCAACTGGAAGAGTAAAGATGTAGAGAGCATGCGCTACGAGCTGCAACGAATGCTTCCGGGCGAAACGAACTACACAACCATTTATCAAACCTCTCCTGTCGCCGGTCAGGTACTTCGCAATAGCACCTACCAATACAGCGACAGACTTACCACTACGCAAACCGGCACTATCAAATACCGCGTAATGCAGTGGATCGATACGGCCGCAGCCACCAAACGTTCGGTATTGCTAGACAGTGCGCAGATCGCGCTGCTAAGCCCCTGCGTAACCGACATTACACCACAGATACAACTGTTTCCCAACCCGGCGACCAATAGTACGAGACTTGTCATTAACTACGCCAGCACCAACT
>DNMB01000203.1:0-6215 GCA_003489485.1 Chitinophagaceae bacterium
GTATTTAGAAAGTAGTTTTTTCCATAATTCAAACAATCACCCAAATTCCTTAAATTGTGTAAATATCGCTACTAAAGTTAGTAGTATTTACCTAACTGCAACGCTTATTAAAACAAATGAAAAAGATAAGACTCTTTTTGGTAGATGACCATAGAATGATGATCGACATGTGGGCCGCTCTACTGAATGCTGACCCCAATTTTGAAGTGGTGGGCTACGGACTCGATGCCGAGTCGGCCTTTGAATCGATCAAAGAAACCTTACCACAGGTAGTGCTGATGGACATCACGCTGCCAGGCATGTCCGGGATCGAACTTACAAAAGCACTCAAAGAAAAGTTTCCGACTACCAAAGTGCTCGGGGTCTCGATGCACACCAACATTTTACTCATCAAACAAATGTTGATCAACGGGGCAAGTGGGTATGTTTCAAAGACATCCTCTTTCGAAGAAATGAGCATGGCCATCTTAGCCGTTCATAACGGACAACGATTCATATGCAAGGATGTCAAAGATTATATCACGAATCAAGTGATCAGTGAAGAAGATGGCGATCCTGCCTTTAAAATCAACCAGCTGACAAAACGTGAATTGGAGATCGTCAACATGATCAAAGATGGATATTCATCGAAGGAGATCGCTGAAAAACTATTTATATCGAAGCGAACCGTAGAGGTACATCGCTATAACATTTTTCGCAAGCTAGATGTGAACAACATCACCTCGCTCATCAAGATCACCAACAAGAACATTTATTCGTAAGACAGATCAGGACTTCAGGCTTCCAAATAACTCTTCGACCTTTTTATACCGGTAATCGAAGATCTGACGAAGCTGTGCGGCCACGAAAATGGTATTGGCCAGCTGACCCAGTGGACCGAGTGGTATTTTGTAATGCACGATGTCTGTCATTTCGACCCCTCCCTCAATTACGGTAAAGTGATGCTGGTGATGCCAAAGAGCATATGGCCCGAAGCGCTGCTCGTCTACAAAATACGCGCCTTCCTTAACATGCGTGATCTCCGTCATCCAATAAAGGGGGATGCCCAGTAGCGGCTTTACGGTGTATTCGATGATCTGCCCGGCATACATCCTTTCGCCGTGGTGGCGCGAGGTGATCCGAAAACCCATATGGGGCGGTGTGATGCGCTGCAAATTGGCAGGGTTCGAGAAAAAATCCCAAGCCTCGTCGAGAGAAACCGGAATTCTTTGTGTTGTCTTTAGAGAATAAGCGCCCATACGAATGAATAAGTTAATTTCGTTAATAACCTATTTGATCCAAAAAAGTTCGATTTGATGTCGGCCCCGCGAGAAAAACAAGAGAAAAAATTTTGGGATGAATACGCCCAGCTGAATACAGAGCAACAACGAGCAGTAGACTCGCTTGAAGGTCCCATTATGGTCATCGCAGGGCCCGGCACCGGTAAAACGCAGATATTGGCCAGCCGCATCGGTAAGATCTTATTGTCTACCGATACACAACCAGAGCAAATTCTCTGTCTTACCTACACCGATGCAGGCGTCGTGGCCATGCGAAAGCGCCTTCAGCAATTTATCGGCGCCGCCGCTTACAAGGTAACGATCGGCACCTTTCACTCTTTTTGCAACGACATTATTCAAGACAATCTGGTCTACTTCGAAAAAAGTAGCCTGGATCCCATCTCTGATCTGGAGAGAATTCAACTCTTGAAAGAACTGATCGATAACTTTCCAAAGAACCACCCCTTAAAACGATATCGCGGAGATGTCTACTTCGAAATAAAAGGGCTTCAGGAGCTGTTCAGCACCATGAAAAGAGAGAACTGGACGCCCGCTTACCTTTTTGAAAAAATTGATTGCTACCTTGAATCCCTTCCACAGCGCGACGAGTTTATTGCCAAACGAAGCGGCAAATACCATAAAAAGGGAGAACTGCTGACCGAAAAGATCGAACTAGAAAAAGAAAAGATGAACCGGCTACGTGCCGCGGTGGGCGAGTTCGAGCCTTTTCAGCAGCTCATGCAAAAAAAGAATCGCTACGATTTTGACGATATGATCAATTGGGTGCTAACGGCCTTTACTACACACCCGGCTCTGCTCTCTAGTTACCAAGAACGTTACACCTACGTATTGGTCGATGAATACCAAGACAGCAGTGGATCACAAAACCGATTGGTAGAAATGCTGGTAGACTATTGGGAAGAACCCAATTTGTTCGTAGTAGGAGATGACGATCAAAGCATCTATCGCTTTCAGGGGGCCAATATCGATAACATGACGGGGCTGGCCGATCGCTATCGAACATCGTTGATGACGGTACTGCTTACGCAGAACTACCGCTCGAATCTGCCCATCTTGCAAACCGCCGGTGCACTCATTGAGCAAAACAACGAAAGACTGGTCAACCACCTGCCGGGGCTTAGCAAAGCCCTCTCGGCAGCGCTGCCGGCCCGACAAACACAAACGCATCGTCCGGAGTGCTGGGAATTTGAGAACGCGCGCGAGGAGATGATCGGTATCGTTCGAAAAATAGAGGATTGTATCGCAGCCGGCATACCCCCCTCTTCCATTGCGGTACTTTACAAGGAGCATAAGTATGGAGAAGAACTAACGCGCTACTTGCAATTGCGACAGATTCCGGTGTACTGCAAGAAAAACCTGGATCTGCTTCAACTGCCGCTGATCAAAAAAATCATTTTGTTGCTCGACTACCTGGCCAGTGAACATGATGTACCCTGCAGCGGCGACGAAATGCTGTTCGAATTGTTACATCTCGATTGGTTCGGGATCGCTCCTATTGAGATCACCAAATTATCACTGGAGGTTGCCTCGAGAAGATCGAACGACATACTAGCCTCGCTCAGAGTGGCACTTCAAGACAAAATAGCCTCTACCCCGATTGATCTTTTTTCGGCAAGTGAGCCACGTCCACTTGAAAATACCGGACAGCTGATCGAAAGACTCATTGCGGCCGTTCCTAATTTGACCCTGCAACAATTGATCCAATCACTGATTCAAGAAACGGGTCTGCTATCGCATTGCATGCAAAGCCCCCAAAAGCACGAAGAGCTCAAGGCACTGACGGCCTTTTTCGACTTTGTAAAAGATGAAACCCATCGCAAGCCTGATCTCGATCTGCAAGGCCTGGTCACGTTGATTGCGCTGATGAAAAAAGAGAACATCGTGCTGCCGTTCGTACAGGTCAGCGGAGGAGAAAAAGGCGTGAATCTCTTAACAGCCCATGGATCGAAGGGCTTAGAGTATCAATATGTTTTTGTGGCCGGCTGCCAAGCCAGTACTTGGGAGAAAAAAAGAAAACCATCCAGTGGATATAGCTACCCCGATAATCTGACAGGCAACAGCACTGGCTCTTCCTCTCTCGAAGAATTAAGACGCTTGTTCTATGTGGCGCTGACCCGTGCGGAAGAATACCTTTTTATCTGTTATAGTCGCTACACCACGGCAGGAAAACCCCTGGAGCCTTCGCAGTTCGTAGTAGAGATTTGCGAACAGCAGCAATTACCCGTTCAAAAAATTACCACCGATCCTGTGGTGCTCGAAACATTCGAGACCATCGGACTGTCTTCCGCTACCGTACCGGTCATTGCACAGCTCGAAGAAGATATTACCGGGCCGCTGATCGAAAAGTTCGTAATGAACGTTACCGCCCTGAACAACTACCTGAAATGCCCGCTTGAATTTTACTACCGTACCCTCATCAGGATACCCGCTCCCAAAAATGAATCGACGGAGTTTGGGTCGGCCGTACACGAGGCGCTCGAGAAGCTGTTTCGAAAGATGCAAGAGAGCGGTCAAGACCGTTTTCCGGATAAGACCTTCTTTCTACAAGAGTTTGACCTGTACATGCGAAGACATCGCGAGAGTTTTACCCGCGAGCAGTTTGCCCGCAGAATGGAATACGGCCACCAGATACTGGAAGCCTACTACGACAAACGCATTGATTCGTTCAATACCATCGTTGCCATAGAGCGCAACATTCGTAATGTGGTTTACCAAGGCGTTCCGCTAAAGGGCAAACTCGATAAGCTCGAATTTGACGGCAAGGCGGTAAATGTGGTAGATTATAAAACCGGCGATCCCGACAAAGCCATTCCCAAGACAAAGGGCCCCGACAGCAAGCAACCGCTCGGAGGCGATTACTGGCGACAAGCGGTCTTCTATAAAATTCTGGTCGATCAATACGAAGGAAAGGGATGGACCGCCGTTAGCACCGAATTTGACTTTGTGGAGCCCGATAAAAAGAAACAGTACCGGCAAGAGAAGATCGTAATTACTTCTGATGACTTGCAGCAGGTAGGCGAGCAAATAAAAATGGTATGGAACAAGATCCAAGCCCGCGATTTTTATACCGGGTGCGGTAAGAGCGATTGCCACTGGTGCAACTTTGTAAAAACGCATCATCTGGCGGTTTCGTTACTGACACCCGACGAAGGCGAGGACCCGGCCGATTTATGAGGCACTTAACGCTTGGTTACTGGCAAACCCTGTAAGTTTGCAACACATGCAAAAATTTTCAACTTTTTTTTGGGGTCTCGTTGTGGTAGGCGGCATTTTTCTTAGCCAGCTCACGACAGGATGCGCCAACATTGTGCCCCCGCAGGGAGGACCGCGCGATACGCTGCCGCCTCGTCTGATCAAAGTGATACCGGCCGACTCCAGCACCCGTGTGAACGCACGCACGATTCAACTATTCTTTGACGAATACATCGAAATACAACAAGGCCAAGACAATCTGATCGTCTCTCCCATTCCGGCCATTGCACCGGTCATTGAATCGAAATTGCGAGACCTGACCCTGAAACTAAAGGACTCATTGCTACCCAACACGACCTATAGCATAGAGTTCGGCAACACGGTCAAAGACTTTACCGAGGGTAATATTGCAAAAGGTCTGCGTTATGTATTTTCTACCGGCACCTATCTCGATTCGCTCGAGCTGAGCGGATCGGTGGTCGTCGCAGAGACCGGACGAGTCGACAGTACCCTTATTGTGATCTTGCATAAAGACGCTACCGACTCTGCTCTCATCAAATCAAGACCATTTTACCTGAGCAAACTAGATAAGAACGGCCGTTTTCGTTTTCGCAACCTGCCCCCTGATCGTTTCTTTATTTATGCGCTTAAAGACGAAGGAGGAACCCGGCGTTTTACCAAACCCAGTCAGCTGATGGCCTTTGCTGATGAACCGGTCTTTACCAACCGTCAAAACGATAGTCTGGTGTTACTGGCCTTTGCCGCCGAAAAAGAGGCTGGCACTGTAGCGGACCCTGTGACCGATAGATCAAAACCAAAGACCGAAGCCGATAAACGGATCCGCTATCAAACGAACCTCAGCAACAATCAACAAGATATACTTGAACCTCTACTGCTGCTATTTGACTCACCCTTGCAGCGCTGGGATAAAAGTGCGATCCGTCTTTTCTCTGACTCACTTTATACACCAATAGACAGCATTCGTATTGTTGAGGACAGTACCAAAAAGATACTACGGATCGAAACGCCATGGCTTGAGGGCAATCGATATCATCTGGTATTGACCAAAGGAGCTTTTAGTGACTCCAGCGGAAAAACGCTCACTAAGACCGATACCCTACACTTTAGTACAAAGAAAAAGACCGACTACGGAAAACTCAAGGTAAGACTACGCGGTCTTGACCTGAACAAAAAGCCTGTACTGCAGTGGACACAGAACGAAAGGGTGATTCGCTCGGCTACACTTACAACGACTGAGTTCACGGATGAGCTGTTCGCTCCCGGCGATTACCAGCTTCGCATCCTATACGATGCCAACGGTAATGGTCGATGGGATACGGGACAATTTTTTGTAGTAAGGCGTCAACCGGAAAAAGTTCAAGCCCTCGACAAAAAAATCAGCATAAAGCCGGGCTGGAGTAATGAGTACGAGATTGATGTAAATGACCGTTAAGCCAAGCCCTATCTTTGTGCCATGCAGTTGCCCTCCGTTTTACTGGAAAATGCCGTCAATGCTTTTGCTGCCCTGCCGGGGATTGGAAAAAAAACAGCACTGCGCTTGGTATTGCATCTGCTAAAACAAAAACCCGAAGAGGTATATCAGTTCAGCGAGGTGATCGCTACGCTGCGTCGAGAGATCAAGACCTGCAAACGCTGTGGCAACATCTCAGATGGTGATAGCTGTACCATTTGCTCGAACCCCGCCCGAAAGAAAGGCATGCTATGCGTGGTAGAAAGTATCCG
>DNMB01000203.1:6599-14803 GCA_003489485.1 Chitinophagaceae bacterium
ATCATATCGCCACTTGATGGAATTGGTCCGGAGCAGCTTACCATCAATTCACTTATTGAACGCGTCAAAAAAGAGGCGATCGAAGAGCTGATCTTTGCCCTGAATCCGACCATACAGGGAGACACGACCGTGTACTACATACAGAAAAAATTAAAAGATACCCCCGTAAAGATCAGTACCATTGCCCGAGGAGTGGCATTTGGTGGCGAGCTGGAGTACACCGACGAGATGACGCTGGCCCGCAGCTTGCAAAACCGCCTGCCACTTGATCGCTATATCAGTGGCTTATAGGACGATACCCCTATTTATTGGCAAATTCAGCTATCTATTGTAGATTTGCACCACTTACGGGCGGATTTGTTTATTGTTCGGCCTTCTCTAACAGAACTAATAAACGGCAAGGAACTTCTATAGTTTCCTCTCGTTTATCAGGTTTCTCCCCCGAACAAATACTTACCGGTCGTATCAGGAACATAAAAGCCTATCCGACATGAACAGCATTGAGCAAACCCTGCAACAACGCATTTTGGTAATTGACGGTGCCATGGGTACCATGATACAGCGACATAAACTTACCGAAGCGGATTACCGTGGAGAGCGATTCAAGAATTGGCATTGTGATGTAAAGGGAAATAATGACCTGCTCAATCTTACCCAACCCGACATCATTATCGGCATACACCGGCAATATCTCGATGCTGGCGCAGACATTATAGAGACCAACACCTTTAGCAGTACGACCATTGCCATGGCGGATTACGAAATGCAATCTCTGGCCAAAGAATTAAACATTGCGGCAGCCCGTTGTGCCAAACAAGCAGTGGCCGCCTCGGGTAAAACGGCCTGGGTAGCCGGCGCCATCGGGCCACTCAACAAAACTCTTTCGCTCTCACCCGATGTCAATAACCCCGGCTACAGAGCCGTTTCGTTCGATGAGGTGGTGGCCGCCTACTATGAACAGATAGAAGGTTTGGTGGAAGGCGGTGTGGACCTCTTGCTCATAGAGACCATCTTTGATACGCTCAATGCAAAGGGTGCTATCTATGCGATAAAAAAATATTTTCACGAGCAGCAAAAAGAGCCGCTACCGATCATGATCAGCGGCACCATTACCGATGCGTCCGGACGAACCCTGAGCGGACAAACACTCGAAGCTTTTTATACATCGGTCATGCATGCTCGCCCGCTCAGCGTAGGGCTTAACTGTGCGCTGGGAGCAAAAGAGATGCGCCCTCACATTGAGGAGCTCTCGCAACTGGCCAAGTGTTATGTATCGGCCTACCCCAATGCAGGACTACCCAATGCCATGGGTGAGTACGATGAGCGGCCCGAAGACACCGGACATTATCTCGAAGAATGGGCCCGCGAGGGATTCGTCAATATCGTAGGAGGATGTTGCGGCACTACCCCTGACCATATTCGACACATTGCCGATCATGTAAAAGGCATCATTCCCCGACCCCTGCCCCACATTGAAAAGACCATCCCAGCCATAGCTTAAACTCATTGAGAATTATGCAAGAACCTGTAACCATCTTTCCCTATTTACGCTTGTCGGGGCTCGAGCCACTGGTCATTCGGCCCGAGACCAATTTTGTGAATGTAGGCGAGCGTACCAATGTTACCGGATCGAAGAAATTTGCCAGACTCATCCGGGAGAATAAATACGAAGAGGCCCTGAGTGTGGCACGTCAGCAAGCAGAGAACGGGGCCCAGATACTGGACGTGAACATGGACGATGCACTGCTTGACGGTGTAGTGGCCATGACCACTTTTTTAAATCTGTTGCAAAGCGAACCAGACATTGCCCGTATTCCGCTGATGATCGACAGCTCGAAATTCGAGATCATCGAGGCCGGACTAAAATGCGTACAAGGAAAATGTATCGTTAACTCGATCTCGCTAAAAGAAGGAGAAGAGAAATTCTTGCAGCAAGCCGAGATCTGTCAACGGTTCGGCGCCGCAGTGATCGTGATGGCCTTCGATGAAAAAGGACAGGCCGATACCATGCAGCGAAAAGTGGAGATATCCGAAAGAGCCTATCACTTACTGACCACAAAACTTGGCTACGATCCGCAAGACATCATTTTCGATCCAAATATTTTTGCGGTCGCAACCGGCCTGGAAGAACACAACAACTACGGAGTAGATTTTATTGAAGCCACCCGGATCATCAAGCAAAGAATGCCGCTCACCAAAGTGAGTGGTGGCGTAAGCAATCTTTCTTTTTCGTTTCGGGGCAATGAACCGGTGCGCGAGGCAATGCATGCCGTTTTTCTCTACCATGCCATCAAAGCAGGCATGGACATGGGTATCGTAAATGCCGGGCAATTGGCCGTGTACGATGAAATTGAACCGACCCTTCGCGCGCTTTGCGAAGACGTGATCTTGAATCGCAACAACGACAATAACGAAGCCACCGAAAAACTGATCGTCTTTGCAGAGACCGTAAAGGCCAAAGACAAAACTGAAGAGAAGAATGAAGCCTGGCGATCTGCATCGGTAGAGGAGCGACTTAAACATGCTCTGATCAATGGAATCACCGAGCACATAGATACCGATACCGAAGAAGCCAGAAAAAAATACCCTCGCCCCCTCGATGTGATCGAAGGGCCGCTGATGGCCGGCATGAACGTAGTAGGCGATCTGTTCGGAGCCGGTAAAATGTTCTTGCCACAGGTAGTAAAAAGTGCTCGCGTAATGAAAAAGAGCGTGGCCTGGCTTACCCCTTTTATCGAAGAGGAAAAAAGAAATAACCCCCTGGCCGAAGCGGGCAAGGCGCCCAAGGTGCTGCTCGCTACCGTAAAGGGCGATGTACATGATATCGGTAAAAATATCGTGGGAGTCGTATTAGGTTGCAACGGATATGAGATTATCGATATGGGCGTAATGGTCCCGGCCGATAAAATATTGGACAAAGCCGAACAAGAGCAGGCAGACATCATCGGACTGAGTGGACTCATTACCCCTTCGCTCGATGAGATGGTACACGTGGCCCACGAAATGAAAAGAAGAGGAATGAAGCAACCCTTGTTGATCGGAGGCGCCACGACCTCTCGTATGCACACGGCCGTTAAGATCGCCCCCCAATACGAGCATGGGGTCTTGCACGTGCTCGATGCCTCACGCAGTGTAACGGTGGTCAGCTCGCTACTGAACAAAGAGCAGAAAAAAGACCTGCTGCAGCAAACCCAAACCGAATACGCGGGACTGCAACAACAGTTTTTGAACAAGGGCAAGAAAAACCTGATCCCGTACCAAGAGGCGGTCATTACCAAAGAATACTTTGACTGGAAGAACTACCGACCTGTTACACCCTCCTTTACCGGCACCAAGGTGTTGAAAAATTATGACCTGGCCACACTGGCACGCTATATAGACTGGGGACCCTTCTTTATTGCCTGGGAAATGCCGGGGCGTTATCCGGCCGTGCTCTCCGACCCTATCTTTGGACAAGAGGCTACGAGGCTGTTCAATGATGCCAACGCCCTAATCAAAAAGATCATTGCAGAAAATTGGTTTCAGGCCGATGGCGTGATCGGTTTTTGGCCCGCTAGCAGCAACAATGCCGATACGATCACCCTGCAAACAGAAAAAGGCGAAGTACAGATCGAGTCGCTGCGCCAACAACTAAAAAAAGCAGTAGGACAACCTAACTTTTCGCTGGCCGATTTTATTTGCCCGGCAGAGTTGGGAACCGACTACATGGGATCGTTCGCGGTAACGATACACGGTGCCAAGAAGTATATTGACCGCTATGCCGCTGAACAAGATGAATACAATAAGATCTTGGTACAGATCTTGGCCGACCGTTTTGTAGAGGCGTTTGCGGAATGCCTGCACGAACAAGTCAGAAAAGAATACTGGGGCTATGCCAAGAACGAATCCCTGACCAACGAAGAACTCATCTTCGAAAAATACCAGGGAATTCGCCCGGCTCCGGGTTATCCGGCCTGCCCCGATCATACCGAAAAACTAAAACTCTTTTCGCTATTACAAGCCACCGAAACGATCGGCATTACTCTTACCGAAAGCCTGGCCATGAATCCGCCGGCCTCTGTGTGCGGGTGGTACTTTGCCCATCCGGGCAGTCATTATTTTGGACTAGGCAAGATCGATCGCGACCAATTACAAGACTATGCCAAGCGAAAAGGGATGAGTATTGAAGAAGCTGAGAGATGGCTTCGCCCGGTACTGGAATAAGTTGCACGGCCTATAACAGCCCCATGCTCACTAATTCTTCTTGCAAAGCAGCGGCTGATGTAAAGTGAATTCCTTTTAAGCCAAGGGCCTCGCCTGCTTTTACATTGCGCAAATTATCGTCTATAAAGACCGCACGAGAGGGATCGATCCGGTAGCGATCGAACAGCAACTGATAGAATTCCGGAAAAGGCTTACGAGTTCTTTCTTCACCGCTAACGAGCCGGCCGTCGAACCAGTGCAAAAAATCAAAACGCCTTAGTGCGATCGGAAATGTTTCGGCGCTCCAGTTGGTCAGAGCGTAAAAGCGGTATTGCCGACGTGCCCGGAGTTGTTCAAAAATAGCGACCGTCTCAGGGAGTGGACCGCGCAACATGTCTTCCCAGCGACCATAGAAATCACGAATGGCCGACTCCCAGTCAGGATGTTCCTTGATCTTGTCTTCGGTGGCACGGGCCATCGGATAGCCGGCATCCTGGTTCTCGTTCCAGTCGTTGGTACAAATATGTTCAAAGAAATAATCGCGCGTCTCGAGCGACTCGAAGTAATTTTCATCGTAAACATAAGTGGTCTTCCAATCGACCAGTACACCACCTAGATCCCAAATGATGGTATCCATCGCCACTAACTGTGATTGTATTTCAACTTGAGGGCGATCATAATACTTGTCATGAACAGCATTACCGCATTGGTGATGATGATGACTGGGTCGGCTCGTAAGATCCCAAAAGCCAGCCACAAGATCTGATTGGTCAGCGCAATCAGGAACATGGCTAGCGACACGTCTTTGGCCGATTTGGTCTTCCAGGTTTTGAGGACCTGCGGCAAGAATGTAAATGCGGTGATCAGACCCGCCACATAGCCCAGTATATCTACACCAGATAATTCCATACGTTGAGTTTAAAGTGCAAACATAGTTCAAATTGAACTTATCTCTTCTCAAGCAACCACCAATGACGCTTTCTGGGCTTTATCGTATAATGCTTGCTGATATAGGTAGAAATAAACTGCATGGCTTCATCGATATCGTCAGTGAACTTTACCAGCGACAGATCTTCGGGCGAGATCGTTCCTTGCTTTTCCATATCGTGAATAGCGTCCATGAGAGGTTGATAATACTTGGTACCGAAAAGAACGATCGGAAACTGCGAGATCGTATTGGTCTGTACCAACGTGAGCGTTTCGAACAGTTCGTCCATTGTGCCATAGCCTCCGGGCATAATGATAAAGGCATAGGAATATTTTACCAGCAACACCTTTCGAACAAAAAAATGTTCAAAGGTCACCGAGTAGTGCAAGTAGGGATTTTCTTTTTGCTCAAAAGGAAGCACGATGTTGCAGCCCACCGATTGGCCGTTGTTCTCGAAGGCTCCCCTATTGGCTGCCTCCATAATTCCGGGCCCGCCACCGGTAAGCGTGGTCATTCCCAAGGCTGCAATGCGTTTGCCGAACTCGCGCGCTTGCTGATAATAAGGATGCTCCTCGGTAAAGCGAGCCGATCCAAAGACCGTAATACAAGGTCCCGCAAAGTGAAGGGTCCTGAATCCTTTGATGAACTGCTTAAAGACCCGCCAGGCAAATAATAATTCATATCCTCTGCTCTTAGGGCCTTCGAGATACACCGGGTGCGCTGCTGGGATCAGTCTGCCTTGAGGTTGCGAGGGGTGCGGAGTATGCATGGGTACACGATTTAAGATGTTTATACTGTAAATTGCCAACCTGACAAAAAGCGGTCCACAAAATTCCGGCTTTTTGGGTCAAGCTTCGCATGCGAATTATCTCATATAATGTTAATGGTTTAAGGGCGGCCATCAAAAAGGGGTTCTGGGAGTGGCTGGCCACTGATCCGGCCGATATCATTTGCCTGCAAGAGACCAAGGCCAGGGCCGAAGATGTAGACCTGACCCCTTTGCACAAACTGGGTTTCTCCGATTACTGGTTTAGCGCAGAAAAAAAAGGATACAGCGGTGTGGCCGTGTTTACAAAGATCAAACCCGACCGGGTAGAGTTGGGTAACGGACACGGCCCCAGTGATCAGGAAGGAAGAGTGATTCAACTTGACTTTGGCAAGATGAGACTTATCAATGCCTACTTTCCCAGCGGCACCTCAGGAGAACAGAGACAGGCCTTTAAGTACGAGTGGCTAGACGAATGCATGCAGTGGTTGCAAAAGCTACAGCAAAAACATCCCCGGCTGATCTTATGCGGCGACTATAACATAGCGCACACCGAACTGGACATTCACGACCCCAAGGGCAACAAAAACTCATCGGGCTTTCAGCCGGCGGAGCGAGCATGGATGACTCACTTTTTTGAGAGTGGCTGGGTCGATACCTTTCGAGAATTTCATCCCGAACCACACCGCTACAGTTGGTGGAGCCAGCGCTTTCCTTCAGTAAGACTGCAAAACAAAGGATGGCGCATAGACTACATCAATGTGACCCGGTCACTTGCCTCAAAACTGATCGATGCCGATATTCTAAGCGATGTAAAGCACTCGGACCACTGCCCGGTGTACCTGCAACTAAAAAAATAGTCACATGTATCTCTATAACGTAACTATCAAAGTTGAGCTTGATATTGCCAATGACTGGCTTCGCTGGCTACAACAAGTGCATATTCCAGAGATGATCGCGACCGGCTGTTTTGACAGTGCCACAACGCTTCGGCTACTCGAAAATACCGATGAGGACGGGGTTACCTATGCCGTGCAATACCGCGCGCCCGCAAAGGCTGATTATGAGCGTTACATGGCTGAATTTGCCCCGACCATGCGGCAAAAAGGACTCGATAAATGGGGTGAAAAGTTCATCGCCTTTCGCACGCTCATGCAAATTGTGGATTAGTCGTGCAAAAGCAAGTTTTTATTTTTCTGCTCTGAAAAAGCGGCTAAATTTGTCGCTCTTTACTCAACACCAAATCAGCTCCATGAACAAAGCCGACCTCATTGCCAAAGTTGCCGACGAAACCGGCATCACCAAGACCCAGGCCAATGCCGCCATCGATGTGTTGACCGAGTCCATCACAAAAACCCTCAAAGGGGGTGGCAAAGTAACGCTGGTCGGTTTTGGTACCTTTTCGGTCTCTAAGCGGTCTGCTCGCAATGGACGCAATCCCAAAACCGGAGAGACCATCAAGATCAAGGCCAAGAAGGTAGCTCGCTTTAAGGCCGGTAAAGAGCTCGCAGAAAGAATCTAATTGTAAACATTCAAAACAAATACCATGGGAAGAGGAGATAAAAAAACCGCAAAAGGAAAACGTTTCAAGGGATCGTTCGGCAAGAGCCGCCCTGCCAAGCAAACGACGACCAAAAAAGCGACTGCAAAAAAATCAAGCTAAGCGACCAGCGTTCCTACTTTCTCGCCCGTTACTACCCTACGCAGGTTATCGGTCTCGTTCATATTAAAGACAATGATGGGCAACTTGTTTTCCATACAAAGGGTGAACGCTGTCATGTCCATCACTTTTAAATTCTGCGACAGGCATTCCTGAAAACTGATCGTTTTGTACTTGGTGGCCTTGGGATCTTTTTCGGGATCGGCCGTATAGATGCCATCTACCCTTGTTCCTTTCAGAATAACATCGGCTCCTATCTCGATGGCGCGCAGCGAACCTGCGGTATCGGTAGTGAAATAGGGATTACCGGTGCCGGCCCCAAAGATCACCACACGACCCTTTTGCAAATGACGGATGGCCCGGCGGCGAATGTAGGGCTCTGCGATCTGCTCCATCTTTATGGCGCTTTGCAATCTTGTATATACACCGATCTTCTCCAGACCTGCCTGTAGTGCCATCCCATTGATAACGGTGGCCAGCATGCCCATATAATCACCGTGCGCTCTTTCTATACCGGTCTCTTGCTCGTTCATGCCCCGGTAAATATTTCCCCCACCGATCACAATGGCCACCTGTACGCCCATCTCGGTGATCGACTTGATATCGCGGGCATATTGGGCAATTACATCTGTATCGAAGCCAAAACTTTTATCGCCCATCAGGGCCTC